>JBKBVA010000270.1:0-3755 GCA_046289665.1 Allosphingosinicella sp. | reverse complement strand
CGCCGCCCCCGCCGCCGGTATTCTCGTTATTGGCGGCGGGATTGCCGTCGGTGCCGCCGCCGCCGGCATTGCCCGGGGCGCCCCGCCCGTAGGAACCGCTCGGAATGCCTTCGACCCCGGTGTCGACCAGCGTGCCGCCGTCGTTCACGTAGCGCGGGGTGCCGACGATCCCTTCGCCCTTGGAGCCGTTGGCGTTGTTGGTGGCGAGGGTCCGGTAGTCGGAGCTGGATCCCGAGCCTCCGGTGAGGCGGCGACCGCCGCCGCCGCGAAATCCGCGGCCGCTCGCGCTGATCGTGCCGCCGGCGAAGGTCAGGCGGCGCGCGACGTCCAGCGCGACAACGCCGCCGGTGCTGCCGTTCCACGCCAGCGCCGTCACCGTGCCGGAGACGGTCGCGTCGCGATATTGCGGCACCCTTATGACCTGGAAGCTGCGCTTGTAGCCCGACGCGCTCGCCGCGCTGTGGCCGTAGCTGTTGACCAGCCCGCCGCCGCTGCCGGAGACGATCGTCACCGTCCCGCCGCCGCTGCCGACGCTGCTCGTCGCCCTGACCAACTCGTAGCGGCCGGACTGGCCCACATTGGTATAGCCTGTTCCGAAGCCGCCATTGTTGCCGTCGCCATATCGGGCGTTGTTCGACGTGTTGATCGTCGCGTCCTGCATCTGCATGACGAGGAGCAGGTCGCCGGCCGCGATGCCGCGCACCAGGCCGGCGGCGGGGCCGATCGGGATGCTGGTCGCGCCGGCCGAGACCGAGGAGGTGCCGGCATAATAGGTGTTGACGACGCCCGACAGGGTGGCGTCGCCGTCGCGCCCCGGCGTCCCGCACCAATTGGCGTGCGCGGGCGCGGCGGCAAGGCCGAGAAGGACGAGCAGGAAGGTGGCGAGGATCCGCATCACCGCCGCCCCAGCCCCAGCCCCAGCCCCTGGAGGCTCATCTGGTCGAACTTCATGCGCATCGTCACATAGGGGCCGCTGCGCGTGTAGCGGCTGTCCGAAAAGTCGCGGTCGTGGAAGCCGACGAGGTTCCACCCCACCGAGAGCCAGCCATTCTCGAACGGCGTGACGCCGACGCTCGGGCCGCCCGACCAGGCGAGGGTGCGGGCGCCGAGGCCGTGGCGGACGGTCCCGGCCATGCCGATGTCGATGGTTTCGCCGAGATCGAAGCGAAGATCGGCGCCGACCACGTTGCTCCAGCCGCCAATGTCGTCGTCCCCCAGCCTTTCCGTCACGTAGCGCGCGCCCCAGAAGAGCGACGCCTCGTACCCGCCATCTGCCGAGAAATTGATTGAAAGTGCGTTAACCATACGGCGCGAGCGGACGTCTCCGGTGACGGAGAGGGGAACGCCGATCGGCCCGGGCAGGCCTGCGACGGCCCCCGTAACGGCGTCCTCGCGCAGTTCCAGTTTCTCGAGCAGCGACCAGCGGCTGTCCGCCGGGCGGTGCGCCCAGCTCAGCTGCAGATTCACCGTCCTGGTCTCGGCTCCGCCTTCGGCCCTCGCGACGAACCAGTTGAAGGCGCCGCCCGCCGCGCTCCCCTCGCCGATCTGGCGCAAAGCGGCGGCGGTGAGGCCGTAGCGGTCGTCGCGCTCGCCGGCGCGATATTCGGCGCGGACCGTCGCCGTCCAGCGGTCGGCGCGATAAGTCGCCCCGGCGGTGAGCGCGGTGAAGTCCTCGGCGAGGGTGCCCGCGCCGAGATGGCCGCCGCTCGCCACCGGGTGGAGCGGGTTCAGCACCCGGGCGGGATCGATCCCGCCGAGGGTCTTGTTGCTGTCGAGCGAGAGGTCGACCGACCAGTGCTCGTCGAGCACGAGAGACTGGGAGAGGCCGAAGGCGGCGAAGCTGCGGGGGCCGTATTCGGCGATGTCCTGGACGTTGCCCGAGAGGGCGATGCGCGCGCCGGCCCAGGGCTTGAGGTCGAAGCCGATACGGGCGGTGCGGGCGTCGACCTGCTCCCCGTCGGCGATCTCGTAGGTGCCGACCAGCTGCACGGCGCTGCTGACGGCGTAGCGGGCGCTGAGGCGGTGGCGGGCGGGAAAGTCGATGCTCTCGTCTTCGCCGCCGAGCGGGATCTCGGTCTGGGCGTCGAGCTCGAGCCTATTGGCGAGGAAGCGCTTCGTCGCGCCGAGCTGGAACAGCGTCGAGCCGGCCTCACGGCCGTCGGCGAGCCGGTCGTCGGCCAGCGTCAGGCCGGCGCGGGCGGAAAGGTCGCGGCCGCGATATTCGCCGAGGATGCGGGCGGCGATGCGGCGGGCGTCGCTCGCCAGATAGTCTTCGTGCCAGGCGCTGGCCGTCACCGACCACGCCTCCCCGAAGCGGGCGCGGCCGTCGAAGCCGAACTTGCGGGTGCCGTTCTCGCCGGCATTGGTCTGGCCGAGGCCGAACCCGCTTTCCCGCTCGCGGGCGTAAGCGAGGACATCGTAGCGGCCGCCATGATGCTCCGCCTCGACCTGCCAGGCGGTGGCGGTCCCGGCGCCGGCGGCGGGCGCGCCGGCTTTCGCATCGCTGTCGCTGACGGCGATCTCGGCGCGGATCTCGGTGCTCGCGGAGGGGCGGTAGCGCAGATCCGCGCCGACGAGGTCGGTCGAGCGCTGCGCGTCGGCATCGCGGATCGCGGTGGCGGCGATTTGGACCGTCTCGTCCGCATTGCGCCAACTCGCCCGGCCGCCGGCATTGACGGTGCGGCTGGCGACGCCGTCCACCTCATAATCGGCGACGATGAACTGCGGGTCGAGACCCGGGCTGCGGCTGAGGACCGGCTCGCGGAAGCGCAGGATGCCGGCGCGATAGTCGATGTCGTAATCGATGTGGCGGGTCAGCAGGCGCTGTTCGACGATGCGGTCCGACCGCAGCCGGTCGCGCACCTCGATCGTCACGCGCTCCGAATTGGCGAGGATGTCGCGCGCGCCGAGCGCGTAGGGGCCGGAGAGGCCGTTGCCCTGTATCTCGTCGCGGCGGTGGCGGTTGGGGCTGTCGGCGGCGAAGGCGGTCGCGGCGACGCGGTCGGAGCGGTACTCCGCCTTCACCCCGTTGAACGCGCGCACGTAGCGGGCGAGTTCGGGCTCGTCGATGCCGGTCTCATAATCGCCGAACAGGGCGTAGAATTGCGGCCGCTCCAGCTTGAGGTAGAGCTTGCGGATCGACGCGGCGTCGTAGCGGCGTTCGGAGCGATCGGCGTAGACGGTGTAATAGGCTTGTGGATCGATGACTCCGCCGAAGCGGCTTTCGGCGGCGTCCTTGTCGCTGTCATAGGCGAGCGTCATCAGCCAGCGGCCGGCGATGCGGCCTTTGGCGTAGAGGGCGAGGCGGCCGTCGGCGAGGATCTCGTCCTCTTCGTCCGCCAGCGCCTCGAGCCGGCTGTCGAGGCGGTTGTAGCCGAGCGTGCCTTCGGCGAGGCCGACGATCGTCCAGGGCCGCTCGCCCGGATCGAGCCAGGCCTCGAGCCTCTGCTCGCGCGAGACCTCGCCGTCGCGAAAGTCGAAGCGCAGGCTGACGCTCCCCGACGCGGTGGTCGGCTCGAGCGCGATATAGGCGACCCCGTCCTCGCCCTCGACGCGCCAGAACGGACGGGCGCGTTCCAGCCCGGCGAGCTGGCGCGTCCACACCGCCAGCGACGTCGCCGTGAACACGCGCCGCGAGAAGCGCACCGCGCCGCGCGCGGCGTCGCCGGCGGCCACCGGCGACACCGCCAGCGGCACCAGCGCCTGCGCGCGCAGCTGCGCGCGCGCGGCCTTCGCGTTGTCGGCCTCGAGCAGGC
>JBKBVA010000026.1:0-15501 GCA_046289665.1 Allosphingosinicella sp. | reverse complement strand
GCTCAGATCGTTCTCGTAGTTCGAGTAGCGATACTCGGCCTTGGCGAAGGCGTTGGTACCGAGCGCGAACTCGGCGCCGGCGCCGACGCGCACGCCGTCGAGATTCTCCCGGGCGGTGAAGTCGGCCGCGGTGCCGGCGGTGCCGTCCTGATATTCGACGCGGTAGCGGTTGTTGGTGTAACCGGCCTTCGCGTAGAGGAGGGTGCCGGTGCCGACGACCATGCCGGCGCGGCCGCCGACATAGAGATCGCGGCCCGCTTCGGCGCACAGGGTGTCGCCGGCGATCACCGCGCCGCCGACGCACTCGTCGACGGTCGAATCCATCGCTTCGGCCTCGACGCCGAACACGGTGTTGCCCGCCTGGACGTCGTAGCCGACGGCGACACCGTAGGCGATGCCGTCGCTGTTCGATCCTTCGATGTCGGCGCTGTCGTAGCCGGCGAGGCCCTCGACCTTGAGGCCGGTGAACGGCGCCGCATCCTGCGCGAGGGCAGGGGCGGCAAAGCTGCCGGCCAACAGGGCCGCGAGAACATACTTACGCATCATGATTAACTCCCGTACTTTAGGGTTCCTGAAACGGAACTGGACCCCCAAGCGTGTTGCGCTGCGATATGTTTCATGAACCTCACCTAAACGCGGCGGACTGTTGCATCGAGGCCACGAATCTCAATACGTTGGCGCAATGATACGGGGGCGCAACTTTTTCCTTTCGTTGCTTGTACTTGCTGCTCCTGCTGCAGCGCAGCAAGAGGCGATCGGAATTTTTTCGCTGTGGGGCGCGTTCCGCGATCCGGGGCGCTGCTACGCCATCGCCCAGCCCCAGGGCCGCCCCCGCGCCGAGGACGGGCGCGCCTTCGCGTCGCTCGGCTGGTGGCCGGGGCGCAACGTCCAGGGCCAGCTCCACATCCGCCTCAGCCGCGCCAAGCGCGCCGGATCGGCCATCCTGCTGCGCATCGACGACCGCACCTTCCAGCTGATCGGCGGCGGCGCCGACGCCTGGGCACCGAGCCCGCGTGCCGACGCGGAGATCGCCGCCGCGATCCGCACCGGCCTTGAAATGTCGGTCGAGACGCGCTCGCAGCAAGGCGGGCTGATCCGCGACCGCTATGCGCTGCGCGGCGCGGCGACGGCGATGGACGCGGCCGCGATCGCCTGCGCGCGGCGGTGAGGGGGCGCTTCTTCATCGCGCGGCACGGCCAGACCGTGTTCAACGCCGTCGGCCGGATGCAGGGGGAGACCGTCCACACGCCGCTGACCCGCGCCGGCTTCGCCCAGGCGGAGGCGATCGGGGAGACGCTCGCCGCCCGTCTCGGCCACGCGCCGCGGCTCGAACTCTGGTCCTCGACCGCGGGCCGTGCGCTGCAGACGCTGGCGATCGCCGCCGAGCATCTCGGGCTCGACTGGCACGCGGCGCGGATCGACGCGCGGCTCGCGGAAATGGACATGGGCCGCTGGGGCGGGCGCTACCACCGCGACATCGAGGCGGAGGAGGGGCCGTTCGCGGACCGCAGCCGGGGCATGCCCCTCCGCCGGCCGCCGGGCGGCGAATGGTTCGACCAGGTCGCGGCGCGGCTGTCGGCGTGGCTGGAGGCGCTCGACGGCACGGCCGACCGGCTGGTGGTGATGCACGGCGTCTCTTCGCGCGTGCTGCGCGGGCTGCTCACCGGAGCGGAGCCGGACCCTGCCTGCGGCGTCGCGGTCGCGCCCTCGCTGCCGCAGGGGAGCGTGGTCTGCATCGAGGACGGGGTCGAGACGCTGCTCCGGCGCTAGCGGCCGGAGACGGTCCGCCCGAAGTCAGATCGCGACGCCCGCCGGCTCCGCCGCGGCTTCGGGCGCCTCGGGCGCGCCGCCCCATTTCTCGGCGAGGCAGCGGGCGAGCGCGGCCATCGCGCCGCGGCTGCCGGCGAGCGGCAGCGTGTCGACGTCGCGGCCGTCCTGGACGATGCGCATCCCTTCGGCGCGGGCGAAGGCGTCGAGGAAGCCGGTGCCGCCGGCGCGTCCCGGCTCGATGGTGAAGAAGAAGCCCGGGCCGTCGGCGTCGATCTTCTCGCGCACCGTCGCCTCGACCGGCCAGGCGCGCATGCCGACGAAATCGACCTTGATGTCGTGGCGGCCGCCTTCGCGCAGGTCGCGCCAGTCGCGATTCTGGAGCAGGAAGGCGATCTTCTCCTGCCCGCCGAAGCCCCAGATCGACAGCATCGTCCCGCCGGGGGAGACGGCCTGCACCATGCAGCCGTTGGGCATGGCGGCAAGGCCCCAGCTCTCCGCCTGCGCGGCGGCGGCCGTGGCCGTCGCGGCGGGGGCCGTCGCGGCGGGCGATGCGGCCTCTGTCGCGGGGGTGGTGCCGGTCGCGGCGACGGGCGGCACGGCGAGGGCGGTGAGAACGAGAAACGGGCGCAGCATTCGGGCCTCCATATGGCCCCGCCCGCATCGGTTCCTGTTGCTTTCCAGAACCGCCGGACGCCGCTTTTGTTGCACGCCTGCCGCCGCTCCGGCGGCGCGCGGCCTCAGCTGCAGTCCGGGTTGAACACGTAGCCGGCGCCGCGCACGGTGCGGATGCATTCGGGATGCGCCGGATCCTTTTCGATCTTGCGGCGGATGCGGGTGACCCGCGTGTCGATGGAGCGGTCGAACGGCTCCATCTCCTTGGAATGGGCGAGGTCGAGCAATTGGTCGCGGCTCAGCACGCGGCGCGGGTGCCGCGCGAAGGTGGAGAGGAGGTCGTATTCCATCGCCGTGATCGGCACTTCGCTGCCGTCGGCGGCGAACAGCTTGCGCGTGTCGAGGTTCAGCCGGCAGATTCCCATCTGCACCTCGCGGCCCATCGTCGCCGGCGCCTCGCCGCCGCGCGCCGAACGGCGCAGCACCGCCTTCACCCGGGCGAGCAGTTCGCGCGGGTTGAACGGCTTGGTGACATAATCGTCGGCGCCGACCTCGAGGCCGACGATGCGATCGACGTCGTCGTTCCTTGCGGTCAGCATGATGATCCCCGCCTCGCCCGAGGCGCGGATCTCGCGCGCGAGGGTGAGGCCGTCGTCGCCCGGCATGTTGATGTCGAGGAGGGCGAGGTCGATCGGCCGGGCCGACATGAGTTCGCGCAGCGCCTCGCCGCCGTCCGCCTCGCTCACCGCGAAGCCGTTGCGGCGCAGATATTCGGCGACGGTGGAGCGCACGTCCTCGTCGTCGTCCACCACCACGACATGGGCCGAGCCGCTCATGCCTGCACCTGCGGGGCGGCGATGGAGGCGATCAGGCAGCGAACGCCGACCCGGGTGAACGGCTTTTCGAGTACGGGGCGGCCGCAGCCGCGCAGGAATTCGTCCATGCTGGATCCCAATGTGTCGCCGGTCACGAAGCCGATGCGGGAGAGGAGGTGCGGCCGCGTCTCGGCGAGCCGGGCGTGGAGATCGGGGCCGCTGACGCCGGGCATGCGCAGGTCCGACAGGATGAGGTCGAAATCCTCGCGGTCGAGCGCCATCAGCGCTTCGGCGCCGTCATGGGCGATGCGCACCTGATAGCCCTCGCGCTCGAGCAGCTCGCGCAGCGTCTCGGCGACGTCGGACTCGTCCTCGACGATCAGCGCGCGTCCGCCGGCCCCGGCATATTCGGCGTCCGCGGCGCTGAGCGGGATGGCGACGAGGGCGCCCTGCGCCGCGGCCGGGAGGGCGACGCGGAAATGGGCGCCGCGCCGGCTCGGCTCGATGGTGAGCGTGCCGCCATGCGCCTCGACCACGCCCTGCGACAGGGAGAGGCCGACGCCGGTGCCGCTGCCCTGCGGCTTGGTGGTGAAGAAGGGCTCGAACAATCGCCCGCGCACCGCCTCCGGGACGCCGGGGCCGGTGTCGCAGACGTCGATCAGGACCGTGCCGGTGGGCCCGAGCGAGGTGCGGATGGTCAGCGTCTTGTCGAACTGCTCGCCGTCCTCCATCGCCTGCTGGGCGTTGAGGATGAGGTTGACCAGCACCTGGTGGAGCTGGTCGCGGTCCCCCTCCACCGGGGGGAGCGACGTGCCGAAGGTGACCCGCACCGCGACGCCGCTGGTGCGCAGCGCGTAATCGGTGATCTCGAGCGCGGCGGAGATCACGTCGTTGACGTCGACGAGCGCCTTTTCCGGCGCCTTCTGGCGCGCCATGGCGAGGAAGGTCTGGACGATCCGGGCGCAGCGGCCGGCGGCGGAGCTGATCTTCTTCGCGCGCGCCTCGAGCGGGGTGCCGCGGCTGTCCTCCTCCAGCATCTCGGCCTGGCCGACGATCGCGGCGAGCGGATTGTTGAGCTCGTGGCTGACGCCGGCGAGCAGCGAGCCCATGGCGGACAATTTCTCCGACTGGTGGAGCGCGTCGCGCGAGCGGGCCAGCTCCTCCTCGGCGCCCTTGCGCTGGGTGACGTCGAGATGGATGCCGCTGACCCGCTGGACGACGCCGTGCGCGTCGCGCTGGGCCGTGCCGAGCGACTGGACCCAGCGCACGTCGCCGTTCGGCCAGACGACGCGATGCTCGAAGGCGATGCGGTCGCCGGGGAAATCCTTCCGGTAGGGCTCGATGACGATGTGCCAGTCGTCGGGGTGGATGTAGCGCTTCAGCGTCTCGGCATCGAGCCGCAGCTCCTTGTCGACGCCCCAGAGATTGCGGGACCGGTCCGAATACCAGGTCTCGCCGGTGCGCGGGTCGACCGTCCAGATGCCGAGCTGGGCGCCGTCGACGGCGAGCTCGAGATGGAGCCGCGCTTCCTCCAGCGCCTCCTCGGCACGCTTGCGGTCGGTGATGTCGAGGTGGATGCCGCTGACGGTGCGCGCGACGCCGTCGGCATCGCGGTCGGCGGCGCCGAGCGAGTGGATCCAGCGCGTCGATCCGTCGGGGCACAGCACGCGATATTCGATCTCGACCCGGTCTTCCTTGAAGCCGTTGAGATAGGGGTCGGCCACCGCCTCCCAATCGTCCGGGTGGATCGAGGCGCGCAGCACCTCGGTGGTCATCTCGGTCTCCGGCGGGAGGCCGTACATCGCCTTCGATCGCTTCGAATACCAGGTCCGCCTCGTCTGCATGTCGAACGACCAGGCGCCGAGCTGGGCGCCCTGGACGGCGAGCTCGAGCTGGCGCCGCGTGCTGCCGAGCTGGTCGAGCGCGGTCCTCTGGCTGGTGATGTCGATGATGACGCCGTGCACCGCCTCGACCTCGCCGGAAGGGTCGCGCTCGGCGGCGCCGAGGCTGTGCACCCAGCGCGTCGCGCCGTCGGGGTGGACGACGCGATATTCGGTCGCCACCGGCCCCACCGGAAAGTCGCCGTCCCTGCGGTCGAAGACGAGCTGGGCGCGGTCGTCGGGATGGACGCGGCGGCGATAGGCCTCGCCCTCGTCGTCGAAACTGTCCTCGAGCCCGACGATCTCCTTCGCCCGGTCCGAATACCAGGAGATGCCGGTGCGCGGATTGTACGACCAGATGCCGAGCTGCGCGCCCTCGACGGCGAGTTCGAGCTGGCGGCGGATCTTGGCCAGCCGCGCGGTGTCGACGCGCTCGGAAAGGTCGCGGAAGGCGGCGGCGAAGACGCGCTGGCCCGGAAGCTTCGTCTCGGTCAGCGACAGCTCGACCGGGAAGGTGCTGCCGTCCTTGCGGCGCGCCTCGGTCTCGAACCTCTTGCCGACGAACTTGCCGCGGCCGCCGCCGACATAGCGGGCGAATCCGCGGTCGTGGGCCGCCTTCAGATCGTGGGGGACGATGAGGTCGGAGACGGGAAGGCCGATCGCCTCCTCGCGCGCATAGCCGAACGTCGCCTCGGCGGCGGCGTTGAACGCGATCACCCGCCCCGCATCGTCCGCGAGGACGAGCGAGTCGAGCGACGACTCGGCGAGCGCCGCCAGAACCGGCTGCAATTCGGCATTCCTGAGCACCGCATTCCCCCAAGCGGCCACCTTACCCAAGTCCCTATAGCAGAGCGATTTCCGCCGCCAAAGGCGCAGCTGACACAATTGAAACACTTTTTTTCGCGGCGCGGCATCGGCCGGACACGCGGCCGTTCCAGAAGGCAGGGGTCGCCGCGTCATTCGGGCGCGGCCATCGGGAGACGTGACATGAACAGGTCCGATTCGAAGAAGGGCCGTCTGCGGATGATGCTGATCGCCGCCGCGGCCCTGGGCAGCAGCTCCGCCACGCTGAGCGGCGCGCTGACCGTCCTCAGCCTGCAGCATTCGCCGCCGCCGGCGTCCGGGAACGTCCTCGCCTGAGGCTGAACCCGTTACTCCTCCGGCATCGAAAGGAATGCAGGTGCAGGACAGCAAATCAGCCCCGTTTTCGGGGATTTGCGTAGAAAGGCTGCACGGGAGTGCGGCGGCGGTCGGGAACGGCGGCCCCGCGGCCCGTGCAGCTTTTTGCGTGGCCACCGAATGGACCGGCGAGACCCGGTCGGAATCGACCGTCCGCTGCTGCACGATCGGCGGCGAAGAGGTCGAACGCAACTTCACCATCATCGCCGACGAGCCCGGCCCGTTGCTCGGCAGCGACACCGCCCCCAATCCGCAGGAACTGCTGATCAGCGCGTTCAACGCCTGCATGGTGGTCGGCTACGTCGCCCAGGCGGCGCTGCGTGGCGTGACGCTGACCGGCTGCCGGGTCGAGACCGAAGGCGAGCTCGATCTGCGCGGCTTCCTCGGCATCGACGATGCGGTGCCCACCGGATACCGCCGCCTCAGCTACACCGTCACGCTCGAAAGCGACGGCACCCGCGAGCAGCATGAAGACATCCACCAGGCGGTGATGGGCACCTGCCCCAATTACTTCAACCTGGCCCAGCCCATCCAGATGTGCGGCCGCCTCGCCTGACCCGGCGCGTCACTCTTCCCGATTCCCCGTGTCTCCCATGCCCCCTCGGGAGACCCCTGGGCCCCGGCGCATCCCGCCGGGGCCCTTTTTTCATTCCGCCTGCGAAGACCGGCCGGCAACTGTAACAACTGAAACACTTTAGCGGCTTGCGCGGCAATGTGCAGCCACATGGCTGGGCCAGATGGGTCTCACCGGACGGGGGGCGCTTTTCCAAGGGGGGAGCAACTTCCGGCCTCTCAAGCACCGCGGAACGGGCGCAGGCCCGGCCCGCATTCGAAACCGAACGCAAACATGCCCCGCCGGCGAGAGTCCGGCGCCGGGAGGGAGTAAAGACCATGAAGAAGTTCTCGATCGTTCTGGCGCCCATCGCCATCTTCGCCGCCGCCGCTCCGGCCCATGCCGAAGGCTTCCGCGTCGAGCTGCACACCGGCGCCGACCACGTCTCCGCCGACGGCGACGGCGAAACCGGCATCATGTACGGCATCGGCCTCGGCTACGATTTCGCCGTCACCGACCGGCTCGAGCTCGGCCTCGATCTCAGCGCCGATCTCGCCTCGACCGACGGCTGCGAGAATTCGGCGATCGTCGCCAGCGACCGCGCCTGCATCGACGCCCGCCGCGACCTCGCCGCTGCGCTCCGCGTCGGCTACAAGGTGTCGGAAGCCGGCACGATCTACGGCCTCGCCGGCTATTCGAACGCCCGCTTCCGCGCCGCCTACACCACGCCGGCCGGCGTCACCACGCGCGACAGCGCCAATTTCGACGGCTTCCGCCTCGGCGCCGGCTACCAGCACGGCTTCGGCGAGCGGACCTACGGCAAGGTCGAATATCGCTACTCGAACTACGAGAACGATCTGAGCCGCCACCAGGTGCTGCTCGGCGTCGGCCTCAAATTCTAAGCCTTAGTCTCCCACGCCCCCTCGGGAGACCTGAGGGTCCGGAGACTCCCCCCCGCCGGAGCCGCTTTTCGTCCGAGGTCGTCAGGCCGGGACGCGGGCTCTCACCCCTCCCGCGCAATGATCTCTTCGGCGACGCGGTGGGTGCGCGCGTTGTCGACGTCGATGGCGAGCCTTCCGTCCTTCACCACCATCGCCCGCATCGGCACGCCGAAGCGGCGGGAGAAGTGGCGGCACATGCCGGCCAGCGTCTTCAGGTTGAGCGCGTAGAAGAGCAAGGTGGAGAGGCCGAGGGCGCGGACCGCGTCGCGCTTGCGCTTGGCGAACTGGCCCCCGTAGCGGAAGCCCTCGGTCACCGCCAAGGCGGCCGGATTGGCCAGCCAGAACAGGTTGCAGTTGGAATATTCGCCGTCGCGGAAGCGGTAGAAGCGGCGCTGTCCGTCCGGATGGGCGGCGAGGATGTCCTCTTTCTCGGCCATCATCAGCACGCCGTCGACGTCGCCTTTCGCCCCGTCGGCGGCGAAGGCGCGCAGGCCCTCCACCGTCATCAGCACGTTGTCGGCGGTGGTGATGATGAGGGGAAAGCCGGTCGCCTTGCTCGCCGTCACCACCGAATCGACGATATGGTGCTCGGCCTCGACCGGGGTCAGCCGCCCCGCCGCGTGAAGCCGCCGCACCGTCGGCTCGGACGCGATGACGGAGAAATCCTCGACCGAGACGAACAGCGGCGACTCCGGAAACGCCTCGTCGGCGATGCGCAGGGTGCGTCCCACCATCGCCTCGCCCGCCACCGGCACCAGCGCCTTGTGGCTCACCCCCATCGCCCGCGCGAGCGGATCGAGCGTGCCGCCGCGGCGTCCGGCGAGGACGAGGATGCTGGGTCGGGAAGTCATCGTACGGGCTTTCAGGCGGCGTGGGAGCCGATCGCCTTCTGGCGGCGGCGCTGGACGGACGAGCCGATGCCCAGCGCCTCCCGGTACTTCGCCACCGTGCGGCGCGCAATGTCGAAGCCCTTGCCGCGCAGCAAATCGACGAGCTGGTCGTCGGAGAGGATCGCGGCCGGCTGCTCCGCGGCGATCAGCGCGCGTATGTGGCTCTTCACCGCCTCGGCCGACACCGCCTCGCCGCCGTCGGCGGACTGGATGCCGCTGGTGAAGAAATATTTGAGCTCGAACAGGCCGCGCTCGCAGGAGAGATATTTGTTGGAGGTGACGCGGCTCACCGTCGATTCGTGCATGCCGATCTCCTCCGCCACCTGGCGCAGGGTGAGCGGGCGCAGATGCTCGACGCCGTGGCGGAAGAAGCCGTCCTGCTGCTTCACGATCTCGGTCGAGACCTTGACGATGGTGCGCGCGCGCTGGTCGAGCGCCTTCATCAGCCAGTTGGCGCTGGCGAGGCATTCGGACAGCCAGGCCTTGGACTTCCGGTCCTGCGCGCCCTCGCTCAGCTCGACATAATAAGAGCGGTTGAGGAGGAGGCGCGGCAGCGTGGCGCTGTTGAGCTCGATCGCCCAGCCGGCGGCGCGGCGGGCGACGAAGACGTCGGCGACCACCGCGTCGATCCGATCGGCCTGGCCGAAGCGGCAGCCGGGCTTGGGATCGTAGGCGCGAAGCTCGCGAATCATGTCGGCGAGATCCTCGTCGTCGACGCCGCAGATCCGGCGCAGAGCGGCGAGATTGCCTTTGGCGAGATAGTCGAGATTGTCGATCAGCCGCGCCATGGCCGGATCGTAGCGGTCCGCCTCCTTCGCCTGGATGGCGAGGCATTCGGACAGCGAGCGGGCGGCGACGCCGGCCGGATCGAAGCCCTGGACGACGGCGAGCACCCGCTCGACCTCGGCGAGCGGTGCGCCGAGCCGGGCGGCGATTTCGAGCAGGGAGGCGTGGAAATAGCCGGTCTCCTCGATCTGCTCGATGATCTGCCCCGCGATCAGCAGCTCGCGGCCCGACAGGCGCTCGCCGGCCTGGGCGAGGAGGTGCTCGTGGAGCGACAGGCCGGCGCTGCCCGCGGCGAGGCTGTCGAAGTCCATCCCTTCGCCGTCCGAACCGCCGCCGCTCGCGATGCCGTCGAGTCCGAGGCCGCCGTCGAGGCCGCGGTCGGACGGGCCGTCCTGGTGCAGATTCTCGTCATTATAGTCCATGTCGAGCGGCCCGTCGGCGGTGCCGTCGCCGTCGCGGACCAGCGTGTCGGCCGTGGCGGGCTCGTCCGCCTCGAAGCCGTCCGCCTCGAACTCGCCGTCGCCGCCGGCGTCGTGGTCGGGCGCCGGCGCCTCGTCTCCGCCCCCGCTTTCGAGCAGCGGGTTCTTCTCCAGCTCCTCGGCGATGAAGCTCTCGATCTCGAGGTTGGACAGCGCCAGCAGCCGGATGGCCTGCTGGAGCTGGGGAGTCATCACCAGCGACTGGCTCTGCCTGAGGTCGAGGCGCGGCCCGATCGACATGGCTACAAGGCGAAGCTCTCGCCGAGATAGAGGCGGCGCACGTTGGCGTCGGCGACCAGCGCCTGCGGGCTGCCGGCGAACAGCACCTGGCCGTCGTAGATGATCGCGGCGCGATCGACGATCTCGAGCGTCTCGCGCACATTGTGGTCGGTGATCAGCACGCCGATGTCGCGCTTCTTCAGCTCCTTCACCAGGTCGCGTATGTCGGCGATCGAGATCGGGTCGATGCCGGCGAACGGCTCGTCGAGCAGCATGATCGACGGATTGGCGGCCAGCGCCCGGGCGATCTCGCAGCGCCGCCGCTCGCCGCCCGACAGCGCCATGGCCGGGGCGTCGCGCAGGTGGCCGATATGGAATTCGCCGAGCAGTTGCTCGAGCCGCTCGCGCCGCACCGTCTTGTCGGGCTCGGCCACTTCGAGCACCGCCATGATGTTCTGCGCGACGGTAAGGCCGCGGAAGATCGACGTCTCCTGCGGCAGGTAGCCGAGGCCGAGGATGGCGCGGCGGTACATCGGCAGGCCGGTAATGTCGGCGCCGTCGAGCAGGATGCGCCCGCTGTCGGGCCGCACCAGGCCCATGATCGAATAGAAGCAGGTCGTCTTGCCCGCGCCGTTGGGGCCGAGCAGGCCGACCACCTCGCCGCGCTCGACGTGCAGCGACACGTCCTTCAGCACGATCTTGCGGTCGTAGGACTTGGCGATCGAGACGACCGACAGCCCCCGGTCCGGATCGCCGGTCAGGGCGGCCGGGTCGGGCCTTTCGAGAAGGGTGGCGTCGTTCATTGCTGCTCCCGCTGTCGCATCAACAGCTTAGGCCAAGCCGCGCCCCGCCTCAACTGGCAGACTTCGTGCATGGCACGGAAAAGCGCGGCAATTCGGCGACACCGGCGGGAAAAACGCCCGGCGGGGCAGGCGGTGTCGGCCGCCGGGGGAGCAAGGCCCCGGCGCGACAGGCCCGGCACGGCGAAGACGGCAAGGCGGTCTCGCGCCAGCTCTGGGAAGCCGCGAAGGATGCGGTTTCCTACTGCTCAGGCCGGTCTCTCACCCGGAACAGGCCGATCTATTCGGGGTGACTCCGGTCAGGGCTTTGATTACTCTCGATGATCTTCGAGTCGTACAGGAGAGAGCGATGAAATTGCCTGGTTCAACTGTAGCATCGAGGCTGGCGCTGTTCAGCACCCTGGCTGCGACTTCCGCCGCCGCCTTCGGCCAGTCGACGCCGCCGCCGCCACCGCCGCCGCTTCCGCCCGGATGCCATTACCACAGCGACGGCCGGGTCCACTGCACCTTCACGGTGCCGCAGTTCACAGTGCCGCAGGACACGCGGACCCTGCAAAACTGATCCCGTCCGGCCGGTAACGCTTCCGCGGGGGGGTCAGCGATCCCTCTGCGGCACCGTAAAGGTGCCGGTGACGCGGCCGTTGGGCTGCGTCGTGCCCGGGGCGCCGCCGGTCAGCGTCGCATTGCCGCTGTCGAGGTCGATCACCAGCCGGCCGCCCTCGACCCGGTTGTCGCCCTGGGTGAGGCTGACGCCGCCGATCAGGGTGATGATCCGCGCGTCGAAATCGTAGATGGCGAACTGGCCGCGCGCGGTTTCGGACGGGCTCCGGACCGTCACCCCGCCCGAGGCGTCGAGGCGGTGGATGTCGATCCCGCCGGTGCTCGAATAGGCCACCGTCATCCGCGCGGCGCTGACCGTGAGCTGCCCCTGGCGGGCGACGACGTTGCCAGAGAGGATGACGCGGTCGGCGCGGTCCTGCACCTCGACCCGGTCCGCCGCCCAGTCGACCGGCGCGCTGCTGTCATGGCCGCGCAGCGCGGAGGTCTGGCTCAGCGCCGGCGCCAGCGCGACCAGCGCCGCGGCGGAGAGGCCGAAGGAGAGGAGGAAGCTCTTCATGCCGCTCATCTGAGCGCTCCCTGATTGATATGCAAGCGCACCCGCCCCTCCAGCACCACGGTGCGGTCGGGAAGGTTCACCCTCATCCGCTGCGCCGAAAAGCGCCCGAGCGGCATCACCCCTTCGACGCCGTTCGATCCGGCCAGCGTCCGGTCCTTGAGATCGATGGCGACGTCGCGCGTCTCGAGCCGGTAGCCGTCGGCGGCGGTGAACAGGATCGGGCCGAGCACGTCCACCACCTGGCTGTCCATGTCGTAGCGGCCGCGCTCGGCGCGGAGCGTCGCCGGCCCCTCGGCGAGCTGGATGCGCGCGGCCATGCCCTGCATCTCGACGATCGGCTCGGTCGAGGTCGCCTGCACCGCCCGGTCGGCGTCGATCACGAAGGTGCGGCCCTCATTGTCGATGCCGCGATACTGCGCCGCCTCGACCTTCAAACGCTCCTTCGCGGTATCGACCTTTTCCTTGTCGAGGAGGAAGCTCACTTCCTTCTTCTCGCTCAGCGGCGAGAGCAGCATGTAGGCGAGCAGCACGCCGACCGCGGCCGGAAGCGCGACCTTGAGGATCCGCACCAGCCAGTCGTGGAAGCCGCCGGGCCGGGCCCAGCTCCTCTTGACGACGCGGTCCCGATCGGCGGCTTCCGACATGGCGTCAGATATGGGCGAAGATGTCGACCTCGTCCCACCCGGCGAGATCGAGCAGGGCGCGGTGGGGAAGGAAGTCGAAGCAGCTTTCGGCCAGCGCGATGCGCCCCTCGCGCGCCAGCCGCTCGTCGAGCTTCTCTTTCAGCTGGTGGAGGAAGCGCACGTCCGAGGCGGCATAGTCCTTCTGGGCGTCGGAGAGCTCCGGCGCGCCCCAGTCGGACGATTGCTGCTGCTTGGAAATCTCGCAGCCGAGCAGTTCGCGCACCAGATCCTTGAGGCCGTGGCGGTCGGTATAGGTGCGCACCAGCCGCGAGGCGGTCTTGGTGCAGTAGACCGGCCCCGCCATCACGCCGAGATAGGCCTGCATGATGGCGAGGTCGAAGCGGGCGAAATGGTAGATCTTGATCCGCTCCGGATCGGCCAGGATCGCCTTCAGGTTCGGCGCCTCGTAGCGGCTGCCGGGGGAGAAGCGGACGAGATGCTCGTCGCCGCGCCCGTCCGAGATCTGGACGACGCACAGGCGGTCGCGCGCCGGGTGGAGACCCATCGCTTCGGTGTCGACGGCGACCGGGCCGTCGGCGAGGACGCCCGCGGGCAGATCCTCTTCGTGGAAATAGACGCTCATCCGGCCCGCATAGGCGCTGGCGGCGCCCGGCTCAATGGGGGCCGCCTCAATGCCCCGCCGGCGTCTGCCCCGTCCCCGCCGCGCCGGCCGTGGCGACCGCCGCCCGCTTCGCCTGCCGCCGCCGGGCGAAGATGTTGAGCGCCTCGACTCCGGCCGAAAAGGCCATCGCCGCATAGATATAGCCCTTTGGCACGTGGACGCCGAAGCCGTCGGCGATCAGCACCGCCCCGATCATCAGCAGGAAGCCCAGCGCCAGCATCACCACCGTCGGGTTGTTGTTGATGAAATTGGCGAGCGGATCGGCGGCGAGCAGCATCACCGTCACCGCGGCGAGCACGGCGACCACCATGATCGGCAGGTGCTCGGTCATGCCGACCGCGGTGAGGATCGAATCGACCGAGAAGACGAGGTCGAGCAGCAGGATCTGGATGATCGCCGACCCGAAGTTCAGCCCGACCGCCCGGCTGGTGTCGAAGACGTCGTCGATCGGGTGCGGATCGACATTGTGGTGGATTTCCTTCGTCGCCTTCCACACCAGGAACAGGCCGCCGGCGATGAGGATGAGGTCGCGCCAGGAGAAGGCGGTCTCGAAGCTCGGCTCGCCGTGCGGCCCGGGCGCGCCCTGGATGCCGAGGTCGAAGACCGCCGAGGTCAGCCCGACCAGCCAGGCGATCGTCATCAGCAGGAGCAGCCGCATGATCAGCGCCAGGCTGATGCCGATCCGCCGCGCCTTCTGGCGCTGGTGCTCGGGCAGCTTGTTCGAGAGGATCGAGATGAAGATGAGGTTGTCGATGCCGAGCACGACTTCCATCACCACCAGGGTGACGAGCGCCGGCCAGACCGCCGGGTCCAAAAGAATGGCAAAGTCCCAGTTCATCTCCGCTCCTGTCGTTTCGCCCCGTATCGCGCGCTGCGTTTCGCGCCGGGCCAGATGCACCAATATCGCTGCTGCTGCCAGTCCCAACGCGCCGCTTCTGAAAAGCGCTCGCCGCCCCGGACTTTTTTCGTTATAGGATTCGCTCGTGCGCCATATCTGGGGGCGCCAAGGCCGTTGCGCGTCAGCCCCGCGCGGTGGTCCTTACGGAGAATGGGCCGCTTGAAAGTATTTGGGTAGATGGGTTTTGACAGAGGGCGCCGCGGGGATCGCGGCGGGCGCGGCAGAGACAAGCGCGACGGCTTCGGCGGCGACGATTTCTACGGCGGTGGCGGCGGCTTCGACGATCGCGGCGGCCGCGGCGGCGGATATTCCGGCGGCCCCGGCTACGGTGACCGCGGCGGCTTCGGCGGCGGCGGCGGCGGCGGCGGTTATGGCGACCGCGGCGGCGGCGGCGGCGGATATCGCGGCGGCGGTGGCGGCGGCGGCTTCGGCGGCGGACGCGGCGGCGGCGGAATGCCCCCGCAGGTCGTCGGCGAAGGCAAGGGCGTCGTCAAATTCTTCAACGCGCAGAAGGGCTTCGGCTTCATCGTCCGCGACGACGGCGGCGAGGACGTGTTCGTCCACATCTCCGCGGTCGAGCAGGCCGGCCTCACCGGCCTCGCCGACGGCCAGCCGCTCGAGTTCACGCTCGTCGACCGCGGCGGGCGCATCTCGGCGACCGATCTCAAGATCGACGGCGAACCGATGCCGGTCCAGGAGCGGGCGCCCCGCGAGGATCGCGGCGGCTTCGGCGCCGACCGCGGCGGGCCGCAGCGCCAGCTGACCGGCGAGAAGGCCCAGGGCACCGTCAAGTTCTTCAACGCGATGAAGGGCTTCGGCTTCATCAGCCGCGACGACGGACAGCCGGACGCCTTCGTCCACATCTCGGCCGTCGAGCGCGCCGGCCTGTCGAGCCTCAACGAGGGCGACCGCGTCGAGTTCGAGCTGGAAGTGGACCGCCGCGGCAAGACCGCCGCGGTGAACCTGCACCCGCTCACCTAAGCGCGCCCCTTTCGGGGTACAGGAAAGCCCGGCCGCTCCCCGGAGCGCGCCGGGCTTTTTCGTGGGCCGATGGGATTGCCGTCACCCCGGCGCAGGCCGGGGTCTCGTAGGGTGAAGAACGCGGCGCCTTTCACCCGCCGGGATCCCGGCCTCCGCCGGGATGACGGAGTTGAGGGGCCGCGCGCTCCTACGAAGCGCCGTGCCCTCTTTGCCTCCCCGCGAGCGGCAGCTCGGGGGGAGGGGGACCGCCCGGAGGGTGGTGGAGGGGTGGAAAGC
>JBKBVA010000269.1:0-3768 GCA_046289665.1 Allosphingosinicella sp. | reverse complement strand
AACATCATCGGGAAGCGCGGCTGGAGGCGTCGGCCTGCGCCGGCATCGCCGCCCGGACCGACGCCGGTGGCGGCGCGCGGATCGGAGCCGTCGTCCTTTTCGGGGAACAGCCAGGGGGCGAGGAATTCGTCGAGCGCCGCGGTGATCTCCGACGGCTTGGTCTCCATCAGCTCGGCGGTCTTCGGCTTGAAATCCCGCCAGAAGGCTTCGAGCACCTTCTGCCATTCGGCCCGCCCGCCGGAAATGTCGTCCAGCTCGTCCTCGAGATGGGCGGTGAAATCGTAGGAGACGTAGCGTTCGAAGAAGCGCTCGAGGAAGGCGGTGAGCAGCCGCCCGCTTTCCTCGGGAATGAAGCGGTTCTTCTCCAGCAGCACGTAGCCGCGGTCCTTCAGCGTCTGGAGCGTCGCCGCATAAGTGGACGGGCGGCCGATGCCGAGCTCCTCCATCTTCTTGACGAGGCTCGCCTCGGAATAACGCGGCGGCGGCTGGGTGAAATGCTGCTCGGAGACGACGCGCTTCTTGGCCGGGCTGTCGCCTTCGCGCAGCCGCGGCAGGCGACGGCTGTCCTCGTCCTCGCTGTCGTCGCGGCCTTCCTCGTAGAGCGCGAGGAAGCCGGGGAAGAGCACGACCTGGCCGGTGGCGCGCAGCGCCGTCTGGCCGGTGCCGTCGGTAAGCTCGGCGGTGGTGCGTTCCAGCCGCGCGGAGGCCATCTGGCTGGCGAGCGCGCGCTTCCAGATCAGCTCGTACAGGCGGGCATGGTCCCCCGATCCGGCGCGGTCGCGGCCGAAATCGGTGGGGCGGATCGCCTCGTGCGCTTCCTGGGCGTTCTTGGCCTTGGTCTCGTAGTGGCGGGGCTTGTCGGGCACGTAGCCGGCGTCGAAGCGGTTGGCGACCGCCTTCCGCGCCGCGGAGATCGCCTCCCCCGCCATCTGGACGCCGTCGGTCCGCATGTAGGTGATCGCGCCGTCCTCGTAGAGGCCCTGGGCGACGCGCATCGTGTGACTGGCCGAGAAGCCGAGCTTGCGCGCGGCTTCCTGCTGCAGCGTCGAGGTGGTGAAGGGCGGCGGCGGGTTGCGGGTGAAGGGCTTGGTCTCGACCGTGGCGACGGTGAACCGCCCGGCCTCGACCGCGGCCTTCGCCGCCTCGGCGGTGCCGCGGTCGCCGATCGACAGCCGGTCGATCTTGTCGCCCTTGAAGCGGACGAGGCGGGCGGCGAATTCCTGCCCGTCCGATTCCATGAACGTGGTGACGCTCCAATATTCCTGCGCCTTGAAGATTTCGATCTCGCGCTCGCGGTCGACGATCAGGCGCAGCGCGACCGACTGGACGCGCCCCGCCGACTTGGCGCCGGGCAGCTTGCGCCACAGCACCGGCGAGAGGGTGAAGCCGACGAGATAATCGAGCGCGCGGCGGGCGCGGTAGGCGTCGATCAGATCCTCGTCGAGCGCGCGGGGGCGGCCCATCGCCTCGGTGACCGCGGCTTTGGTGATGGCGTTGAAGGTGACGCGCTCCACCTCGGCGGGCAGCGCCTTCTTCTTCCTGAGCACTTCCTGGACATGCCAGCTGATCGCCTCCCCTTCCCGGTCGGGATCGGTGGCGAGGATCAGCGCGCTCGCCTTCTTCGCCTCGTCGGTGATCGCTTTGAGCTGCCGCGCCTTGTCGGCATAGGTCTCCCACTCCATCGCGAAGCCGGCATCCGGATCGACCGAGCCGTCCTTCGGCGGCAGGTCGCGGACGTGGCCGTAGGATGCGAGGACGCGGTAGTCGCCGCCCAGATATTTCTCGATGGTCTTGGCCTTGGCCGGGGACTCGACGACGACAAGCTTCACGCAGCACTCCTCACGCATATGTACGCGCGAGGGTGGGAAGCCCCCTGCCCCGCCGTCAAGCCTTCGTCGCGCCGTTTCGGTGCTATTGTGCCGAGAAGTCGGGCGGCAGGATGCACTTGCCGTTGTCGTAGCGGCCGACGGTGCGGATCACCTCGCCCTCCCGCGGCTCGACGCGGCGGCCGGAAATCTGGCTGTCGAGGACGCGGCGCACCATGGTGTCGAGCCGGGTGACGAGGTGGCAGGCGACCGCGGGCGGGGCGTGCGGATTGCCGATGCCGCTGTCGTCGGTGAGGAAGATGTAGCGCGACTGGGTCGCCGCGGCCATCGCCCGCATCACATATTCGGCGGTGTCGGCGACGCCGGACGCGGCGACCGGCACGATCTGGATGCGCCGCGCCCGCGCCGCTTCGGCGGCCGCCCAGGTGCGCGCGACGTTGCGGTCGTGCGGCGGGGCGTCGGCGACGAGCAGCAGCGACTTCACCGCATCCTCGCGCCAGTTCAGCCCGACGGCGCGGATCAGCGCCTGGTCCATCGCCTCGGGATAGTCGCCGCCGCCGTCGGCATGGTGGCTGGCGAGATGGCCCTGCATCTCCATCAGGCTGGAGGTGAAGGGGTAGGTGCGGGTGACGTAGACGTCCCCTTCGTCCTTGTAGGCGACGAGGCCGAGGCGGATGTCGAGGCCGGGATGGCTGCGCTTCAGCGCGTCGAGGATCGAGCGCAGCTCCGCCTTCAGATAGGCCATTTCGTCGCCCATGCTGCCGGTCGTGTCGATGGCGAGCAGCAGGTCGAACTTGCGGACCGGCGCGGCGGAGTGGGAGAAGGTGACGGTCTGGCGCTGCCCGCCCGGCGCATCGTGCAGCACCACGTCCCGCGCCTGCTGGCCCGACCGGTCGACCGACAGCCGCACCCGCTCGCCCAGGCGGTCCAGGGCGGGGAAGAAGACGGCGGTGCCGTCGGCCAGCGTGCGCAGCACCAGGCTGTTGCCGTCGGCGCAGGTGACCCGCACCGGCGCGAACGGCACCGGCCGGCCGTTGGTGTCCTCGACCGCGACGGTGAGGGTGCGCGCGGTGTCGAGCCGCGGCACGCCGGCGATCTGCATCCGGTCGAGGAAGCGGGCGACGTAGCGGGCGTAGAGGGCGGGGTTGAGCAGGTCGTCATGATCGCCGGCGGTGAGCAGCCCCGCCTGCGGCTGCGGGCCCGGCCGGTAGGGCGGCGGCGGCGTCGTGGGGTGGATGACCGATTCCGGCGGCGGCGAGGTCTCGCGCGCGTCGACCGCCGTCACCGGCGATGCGGAGTCCACCGACGGCCGCGCGACCCGGCTTCCGGTGACGGCGATCTCCGCGGTGCCGTCGTCGGCGCCGGCCATCGGCGCGGCCGGCGGCGGAGGCGGCGACATCGGCACCGGCACCGGGACCGGCCCGCCGTGGGGCGGCGGCTCGTAGCGGTTCTGCTGCTGCGAGTCGCGCGGCTCGGGCGGGAGCTGCGGGAGCATGGCGGCGCGGCGGCACAGGCCCTGGCCGCCCTGCCCGTCCGGATGGGGATGGGACACGGCCGGCCCCGACGTGGTGAGGCAGAGGCTGACGCTGAGGGCGACGAAGCCGAGGCTGGCGGATCTACGCACGGTCACTCTCCTACGCAATGTTACAACATTACCGCACACACTGCGCCTCTTGTCAATCAGGCGAGGCTGACCTGCCCGCCGGCGTGGCGCTCGAGCCGGCCCGCCAGCTCCAGCTCGAGCAGCACCGTGTGGACGATCGCCGGCGGCACGTTCGACTGGCGGATGAGCTCGTCGACCGGCACGCGCGTGCCATTCAGAAGCCCGGTCACCGCCTCCCGCGCGGCCGCGTCGGCATCGGCTTCGGCGGCGGGGGCGGTGTAGCTGCGTTCGGGCATGCGGAAGGGGCGGATCCGCAGGGGGCTGATCGCCTCCATCACG
>JBKBVA010000268.1:0-3770 GCA_046289665.1 Allosphingosinicella sp. | reverse complement strand
ATCCCCAGCAACATCGTCGACGCGCTGAGCCGCAACTACGTGCCGGCGGTCGTCGTGTTCGCCGTCGCCTTCGGCGTCGCCATCCAGACCATCGAGCGCAAGGGCAGCTTCCTCGAGACGATCGAGGTGGTGCGCCGCGGCGTCGTCCGCCGCGCGAAGCTCTATTATCTGCGCGGACGCACCGGCAAGGCCGCCCGCATCGCCGAGCGCCGCGACCCGCGCACGGCCAAGGACGCGCCGGCGGCGACCGCCACGCCCGAGACCGAGACCGCCGAAGGCTGATCGGTTCGATAAGCGAATAGGGGAAGGGCGCTCGCCGCGGCGGGCGCCCTTTTCATATCCGGATCGGGGAACGCGGGCTTGCACCGGCGGGCGCGGCTGCACTAAGCGGCGGGATGGTTCTTCCGAATCCTGTGAGCCTCCCCCCCGACCGTCGCGCCGACGGGGCGGCCGCCTTCCCGCATCCATGACCAAGAGCGAAGAGACGACGATGGACATCAGCCTGGGCCTCACCTTCGACGACGTGCTGCTGAAGCCCGGCGAATCGAGCGTTCTCCCGAGCCAGGCCGACACCAGCACCCGCGTCACCCGGGACATCGCGCTCCACATCCCGATTCTCTCCGCCGCGATGGACACGGTGACGGAAGCCGACATGGCGATCGCCATGGCCCAGATGGGCGGCATGGGCGTCCTCCACCGCAACATGGAACCGGAGGAGCAGGCGGCGGCGGTCAAGGCCGTGAAGCGCTACGAGAGCGGCATGGTGGTCAATCCCATCACCATGACGCCGGACCAGACGCTGTCCGACGCGCTCGAGCTGATGGCGCGGCACAAGATTTCCGGCATTCCGGTGACGGAGAGCGACGGCCGCCTGGTCGGCATCCTCACCAACCGCGACGTGCGCTTCGCCGAGAATCCGCGCCAGCCCGTCTCCGAGCTGATGACGCGCGAGAATCTCGTCACTGTCGGCCCGGGCGTCACCCAGGACGAAGCCAAGCGCAAGCTCCACCAGCGCCGCATCGAGAAGCTCCTGGTTGTGGACGGGGACGGCCGCTGCATCGGCCTCATCACCGTCAAGGACATCGAGAAGGCGGTCGCCTATCCCAACGCCACCAAGGACGGCAGCGGACGCCTGCGCGTCGCGGCGGCCACCACCGTGGGGGACAAGGGCTTCGCCCGCACCGAGGCGCTGGTCGACGCCGAATGCGACCTCATCGTCATCGACACCGCCCACGGCCATAATCGCGACGTCGCTGCCGCGGTGGAACGCGTGAAGCGTATCTCCAACTCCGTCCAGGTGGTTGCCGGCAACGTCGCCACCGCCGAGGCGACGCGTGCGCTGATCGGCGCCGGGGCGGACGCGGTGAAGGTGGGGATCGGCCCGGGCTCGATCTGCACCACCCGGGTGGTGGCGGGCGTCGGGGTGCCCCAGCTCACCGCCATCCTCGAAGCGGCCGAGGAAGCGGCGAAGAGCGGGGTTCCCGTCATCGCAGACGGCGGGCTTCGCACCAGCGGCGATCTCGCCAAGGCGCTCGCCGCCGGGGCGGGAACGGTGATGGTCGGCTCGCTCCTCGCCGGCACCGAGGAGGCGCCGGGCGAGACCTTCCTCTACCAGGGCCGGGCGTACAAATCCTATCGCGGCATGGGCTCGGTCGGCGCGATGGCGCGCGGGTCGGCCGACCGCTATTTCCAGCAGGACATTCGCGACCAGCTCAAGCTCGTCCCCGAGGGGATCGAGGGCCAGGTGCCCTATAAGGGCCACGCCCGCGACGTGATCCACCAGCTCGTCGGCGGCATCAAGGCGGCGATGGGCTATACCGGGGCCGCGACGCTGGAGGAGCTGCGCACCAAGGCCCGCTTCGTCCGGATCACCGGCGCGGGCCTGCGCGAAAGCCACGTCCACGACGTCACCATCACCCGAGAGGCGCCGAACTATCCGACGCGTTAGGCCATGAGCCCGTCCGCCCGCGTCCAGGCGGCGATCGAGCTGCTCGATGCGATCATCGCCGCCGCCAGGAGCGGGGGCGCCGCCGCGGACACGCTGATCGCCAATTACTTCAAGACCCGCCGCTATGCGGGCTCAAAGGACCGGCGGGCGGTGCGCGAGCTCGTCTACCGCGCGGTGCGGCGGTACGGCGATCCGCCGGCCTCCGGCCGCGAGGCGATGCTGGGGCTTGCGGCCGAAGATTCGGAGCTGCTGGCGGCGTTCGACGGCGGCGGCCACGGTCCCGCACCGGTCGCGCCCGGCGAAACCGCGGCGCGCGGACCGTCCGTGTCGGTGCCGTGGTGGCTGTCGTCACGCTTCGATCCTGTGGTTTCTTCGGACGAATGGCCGTCCTTGCTCGGCCGCGCGCCGCTCGACCTGCGGGTCAATCGGCTGAAGGGCACGCGGGAGGACGCCCTCGCCGCGCTTGCCGAAGCCGAGCCGACCCCGCTCTCGCCCCTTGGCCTCCGTCTGCCCGAGGGGACGCGGGTCGAGGAGCTCGCGGCGTGGCGGAGCGGCCTCGTCGAGGTGCAGGACGAGGGCAGCCAGCTCCTCGCCCTCGCCTGCGGCGCGGAACCGGGCATGACCGTGCTCGACCTGTGCGCCGGCGCGGGGGGCAAGACGCTCGCGCTGGCGGCGGAGATGGCGGACGAGGGGCGCCTCTTCGCCAGCGACACCGACCGGTCCCGGCTGTCGCGCATGGCGCCGCGGCTGCAGCGCGCCGGCGTGTCGATCGCGGAGACGATCCTCCTTAATCCTAACGCCGAACGCGACGCGCTCGCGCTCCTCAAGGGCGCCTGCGACCTGGTTCTGGTCGACGCGCCCTGCTCGGGCACCGGCACGTGGCGGCGCAACCCGGAGCTGCGCTGGCGGCTCACCCCGGACCGGCTCGAACGGCTCGTCAAGCTCCAGGCCTATCTGCTCGATCTGGCGGCGGAACTCGTCCGACCGGGCGGCATTCTGGTCTACGCCGTCTGCTCGCTCCTCGAAGAGGAGGGCAGGGGGCAGGCGGAGGCTTTCGGCGCCCGTTCAGGGCTGGTTCCGGAAGCGCCGGCTATCGAGGGCGGACGTGCCGCCGGGCCCGGGCTGATCCTGACGCCCGGCCATGACGGCACCGACGGCTTTTTCGTCGCGCGGTGGCGAGCGCCATGCTAAGCTGCCGACCGGCAGGCATATGGAGACCTTGATGCGCCTTACCCCCATCGCTCTTTCCGCCGCGATCGCGCTGGCGACGGTGGCAAGCGCCGGCCACTCCCAGAAGCCGGACGACCAGATCGACCCGCGCTCGATGGCGCTGACGCAGCAGGCGCAGGACCTGAACGGCAAGGGCCTCCACCAGCAGGCGATCGACCTGTTCGAGACCGCCCTCGTCGTCGATCCCCGCAACCGGCAGGCCTATATCGGCCTCGCCCGCGCCTTCCAGGGCGAGAAGCTGCCGGGCAAGGCGATCAAATTCTACGCCGAGGCGCTGAAGCTCGAGCCGAACGACGTCACCGCGCTCGCCGGGCAGGGCGAGGCGCTGGTCCAGCGCGGCGCGGTCGAGCGCGCGAAGAAGAATCTCGAGCGGCTGAAGACCGCCTGCAAGGGGCCGTGCCCGCAGGCGACGACGCTTGCCGCAGCCATCGCCAAGGGCCCGCCGCCCGAAGTGCTGACCGCGCAGCGCCCCGACGTCGGCGCGCCGCCCGCCAACGACAATTGATCCGCCGCGGGGAGCGGTGATTCACCGCCGCGCTGCGGGGATCCATCGCCGGCTGTCCTGACCTCTTGCCGTTACCCCGGCGAAGGC
>JBKBVA010000267.1:0-3772 GCA_046289665.1 Allosphingosinicella sp. | reverse complement strand
GTGCCGCGCCGACCGGCGTCGAGAGCAGCTTGCGCAGCCGCCCGCGGAAGGCGGCGAGGTCGGCGCCGCTGAGCTGGGCGCGGCTGGTGAACTTGACGCTCGCCGGGTTCACCGCGACGCCGTTCCTGTAGAGCTCGTAATGGAGGTGCGGCCCGGTCGACAGGCCGGTGGAGCCGACATAGCCGATCACCTGGCCCTGGCGCACCTGCATGCCGGGCTTCGCCGAGATCCGGCTCATGTGCGAATAGCTGGTGAGAAGGCCGCCGGGGTGCGAGATGCGCACCTGCTTGCCGTAGCCGCCCGCCCAGCCCGCCGCGACGACGCGGCCGTCGGTGGCGGCGAGGATCGGCGTGCCGTAGCCGGCGCGGAAGTCCATGCCCTTGTGCATCCGCGAGTAACCGAGGATCGGGTGGCGGCGCATGCCGAAATTGGATGAGACGGTGCCCGGCACCGGCCGCTGCAGCACGCCGCTCTGCCGTCCGACGCCGGAAGCCTCGAACCATTGGGTGCGCCCGCTTTGGTCCCACTGCATCAGCTGCAGGTCCTTGCCATTGGCGCGGTCGAGCCCGGCATAGAGGAGCTGGCCGGTCTCGGTCTCCCCGGTGGCGGCGCGGCGATGTTCGACGATGATGTCGAAACGGTCGCCGGCGCCGAGGCTGGAGATGCTGAGCTGCGAGGCGATCGCGCGCAAATAGGTCTCGATCGCCTTGGCCGGCGCGCCGGCGGCGCGGGCCGAGCGGTAGAGGCTGGACCCGACCGTCCCCTGGATGCGGAGCGGCGTATGGTCGATGGCGATCGGCGTGCGGGTGAGGGCGAGCCGGCCGTCGACGCGGTTCACCGCCAGCTTGAGATCGAACCGGGCGCGGAAATCGAGGCTCTCGAGCGGGCGGGCGACGTTGCGGTTCGGGCGGCGGCCGAGCGTGACGTGCATCGCCGTGCCGGCCTTGAGATCGGCAAGGTCGACCGCGCCGGCGACGAGCGCGGCCACCGCGTCCGCCTCGGCCTCGGCGACGCCGGCCCTCTCCAGCGCCCGGGCGAAGCCGTCGCCCCGGCCGAGCGTGGCGGTGAGCTCGATGCGGGGGCGCTCCGGCGTGTCGAGCAGGGGCTGGACGGCGTCGGTCGCGGCCATCCGGCGGCCGGTGTCGGCGCCGTAGGCGAGGGGAGCGATGGAGAGCGCGCGCACTTCCTCCCACTGCGCGTCGGGAAGCGGCGCGGCGGTCGCGCCGGGGATCGGCTCGAGACCGGGCGCGAACCACCAGGCGGCGTAGCAGAGCGCGGCGCAGGTCGCGGCGCCGCGGAACCACTCCTTCGAGCCGATGCGCATGCCGAGATCGGTGACGAGGTCGAAGTCGCGGTCGAGGAGGCCGGCGGGGCGAGTGCCGAAGCTGCGGCGGGGCGCGGCGGCCGGGGCGGGCCGGCGGAGCGCCTGGTCCAGCGAGAGGAGCGCCGTGGCCCCGCCGCCCGATCCGGCTCCGAACTGGTTGAACTGATACAATGCGGTGCCCCCGCGACCCCTTCTCAAGAACCCCCGCCGCGGGGAGGTGCCGCCCCCGCGCCAGGCGCAAAGGACTGTGGGGAAACCTGGTTAAAGTAAAGTAAAGCGAATCCGCCCCCGCGCCGGCTTGCGGTGAACCGCCGGATGCGCCCGACGAACCGTTGGGATCGCCGGGAACCTGCGCTAAGTCATTGCGCTGCGGCGGCTTAGCGACGATCTATCGTGCATGAGCCAGTTCGCCCGCGCGCCGCTGACCGCCATCCTGGGGCCGACCAATACGGGCAAGACCCATCTCGCCGTCGAACGCATGGCCGCGCATTCGTCCGGCATGATCGGCTTCCCGCTGCGGCTGCTCGCCCGGGAGGTGTACGACCGGGTGGTGAAGATGAAGGGGCCCGGCCAGGTCGCCCTCATCACCGGCGAGGAGAAGATCCTGCCGCGCGACGCGCGCTGGTTCCTGTGCACCGCCGAGAGCATGCCGATGGAGCGCGATTTCGCCTTCGTCGCGCTGGACGAAGCGCAGCTCGGCGCCGACCCGGAGCGCGGCCACGTCTTTACCGACCGGATGCTCCACGCCCGCGGCCGCGAGGAGACGATGATCCTCGGCTCCGAGACGCTGGCGCCGATGGTCCGCGCTTTGCTGCCCAAGGCGGAGATCATCGGTCGTCCCCGCTTCTCGACCCTGTCTTATGCAGGACCCTCCAAGCTCTCGCGCCTGCCGCCGCGCTCAGCGATCGTCGCCTTCTCGGCCGAGCAGGTCTATGCGGTGGCCGAGATGCTGCGGCGGATGCGCGGCGGTGCGGCGGTGGTGATGGGTGCATTGAGCCCGCGCACCCGCAACGCCCAGGTCGCCATGTACCAGGCGGGCGAGGTCGACTATCTCGTCGCCACCGACGCGGTCGGCATGGGGCTGAACATGGACGTGACCCATGTCGCCTTCGCCGGCCTGTCGAAATTCGACGGCCGCCGCCGCCGTCGCCTGACGCCGAGCGAGATGGCCCAGATCGCCGGCCGCGCCGGACGCCACCAGAGAGACGGCACGTTCGGCGTCCTGACGCTGGAGGGCGAGCTCTCGGCCGAGTTCCGGCCCGAGGAGATCGAGGCGATCGAGGAGCATCGCTTCGCCCCGCTCGACCATCTCTACTGGCGCGAGGGCGATCCCGATTTCCGCAGCCTCGACGCGCTTATCCGCTCGCTCGAGCGCCGGCCCGAGCGGCCGGGCCTGCGCGCCGCGCCCGAGGCGATCGACCTCGCGGTTCTGAAGCGCCTCGCGGAGGATCCGGAGGTCCGCGCCCGCGCCGGCAGCTACGAGGCGGTGCGGCGGCTCTGGGCGTCCTGCGGCCTGCCCGATTTCCGCAAGACCGGCCCGGAGCACCACGCCCGGCTCGTCGCGCGCATCTTCGCCCATCTGAGCGAAGGCGACGGCCGCATCCCGCAGGGCTGGTACGCCGCCCAGGTCGCCCAGCTCGACAACGTGGCCGGCGACATCGACACGCTGGCCGATCGCATCGCCGGCGTGCGCACCTGGGCCTACATCGCCCACCGCGCCGATTGGCTCGCCGATCCGGCCACCATGGCCGAGCGCACCCGCGAGGTGGAGGAGAAGCTCTCCGACGCGCTGCACGAGCGGCTCACCCAGCGCTTCGTCGACCGGCGCACCTCGGTGCTGCTCCGCGACATCGGCGGCAAGGCGGGCGAATTTCCGGTGCTGGTCGACGAGCAGGGCGAGGTCACGGTCGGCTCCTATGCGATCGGGCGGATGGAGGGCTTCTCCTTCGAGGTCGATCCCGCCGCCCGCCACGCCGACCGCAAGATGCTGCTCGCGACGGCGGAGCGGCGCCTCGGCGGCGAATATGAGAAGCGCGCGGCGGCGCTGGTCGCCGACACCGACGACCATTTCAGCCTCCGCACCGAGGTCGGGCAGCCGGTGGCGGTCCTGTGGCGCGGCCACGAGGTCGCCCGGCTCGGCGCCGGCAAGAACCTGCTCTCGCCGCGCGTGCTGATCGACCGGCGGCTCAGCCGTCTCTCGGACCGCGGCCGCGACGCCGTCGTCGCCCGCCTCGACGCCTGGGTGCGCCACCAGGTCGAGCGCGCGCTCGGGCCGCTGCGCAAAGCGGGGCAGGCGGGGCAGGACCCGGCGACGCCGCCGCAGGTGCGCTCGATCCTCGCCATGCTGGTCGACGAAGGCGGCATCCTCGATCGCGCCGCGGTGGCGAAGCCGCTCGCCAGCCTCGAGCGGGAGCAGCGGCGCGCGGTGACCGGCCTGCGCGTCCGCAT
>JBKBVA010000266.1:0-3782 GCA_046289665.1 Allosphingosinicella sp. | reverse complement strand
GGGGCGGTCCCGGCCCGGACGTGGATTCGGTCGTCGCTGTTCCCGGTGACGAGCAGGCCGACGAACTGGACGTCGATCTCGAGCCGCTCGACGCTGTTGTGGGTGACGGAGAAGTCGCGGAAGTCGCTGACCTTGACGTCGATGCTTCCCGCCGTGCTCGAATTGGCGCTGCGGGCGGTGATCGAAATGGTGTCGGTGCCGGCGCCGCCGTTCACCGTGACGAAGATATGTTCGTGGACGCCCGAGTTGGAGAGGGTGATGCGGTCGTCTCCGCCGAGCGCGTCGATCGTCTCATATTCCTGATTGTCGTCGTTGGTGAGGTTGTCGTTGCCTTCGGTCCCCGTCGTCATTTCCCAGCTCCCGTTCTTCAGGCGCCGCACCGCCTTCGTCCGCTAAGGGCCTCCGACGTAACACGATTCGCCACCCGCCGGAAAGCCGCCGGACGCGGGGGTTGCGGTCGCCGCCGGAAGCGGCTTGAGTGATGCGGGCGGCGGGCGACGCGAAGGAGAGACACGATGGTGAGTGCACGTCTGCTGGTCGAACGCGGCACGCTGCGCGACCAGTCGCAGGACTGGGGCGAGCACCATTTCCTCAGCCTGCCCTCACCCGGCGACCGCGTCGCCGTCACCCGCGACGGCGAGCTCCACTATCTCACGGTGATCTGCGTTCACCACCAGCCGGTGCCGGGCGGCGGCACGGGCGTCCCGGCGGCGGACGTGGTCGCCAAATGGACCGGGCGCGGCTGAGGCGGGCCCTCGGCCTTATTCTTCGGCCCGCGCCGGGCGCCGCACCGGTCCCGACCGCATCGGCAGGTCCGCTTCGGCCGCGGTGGAGGGGATGATCTCGACGATCCGGTCGCCGGTGCAGAGCGACCGCGCGGCCTCCTCCCAGAAGCCGATCGGCCTGCCCTCGCGATAGACGCGCACGCCAAGGCCGGTGGCGATCTCGGCCAGCGACTTGCCGCACTCGTCGCTGCGCACCTCGCGCTCGGCCAGGTGCACCCGGCCGTGCGCCGAGGCTAGGTCGGAGAGATAGTCGGAGATGTTGGGGCCGTGCGCCGAGCCGTCGAGCAGCAGGCCCGCGAAGCTCACCGGGTTGATCACCGTGGTGGCGCCGGCGGCGCGGGCGGGCAGCTCGTTGTCCTCGGCGCGCACCGCGATGGTGATCCTGACGTCGGGCGCGAGGTGGCGCGCGGTAAGGCAGATGAGGATCGAGGTGTCGTCGCGCCCCGCCGAGATGATCAGCGTGCGCGCCGATTCCACCCGCACCGCGTTCAGCGTCTGGTCGCGCGTCGCATCGGCCTGCAGCACCGCGCAGCCCAGCGATTCCGCGCGGGCGAGCGCGTCCGGATTCTGGTCGATGACGACGATCTTGCCCGGCTCGGTGCCGCGGGCGATCAGCTCGTCCACCGCTTCCGATCCGCTGGTGCCGAAGCCCGCGACGACGATATGGTCGGAGAGTTTCCGCTGGAGGCGCGCCATAATCCACTTGTTCCATGTGCGTTTGAGCACGAACGTATAGGCCGTGCCGATGAAGATGAGGACGAAGAAAATCCGGATCGGCGTGACCACCAGCGCGTCGAACAGCCGCGCGCGGTCGGTGACCGGGACGATGTCGCCATAGCCGGTCGTGGTGGCGCTGATCATCGTGAAATAGATGATGTCGGTGAAGCTGACATGGCCATCGAGCTCGTCGACGAGAGCGTCGCGCTCCAGCCAGTGTATGCCGATCACGAAGGCGAGCAGGAAGAGGACCAGACCGACCCGGACGCCCACCGCGGCCCAGCCGGTCAGGCCCGCTTTCTTCCGGAGCGTGAAGTGATCCGGATCCTGGGACGGGCGCCGCGCCATCAGCCGTAAAGGGCCCTCAGCGCCGCCATCGACGGCTCGTGGGTGAGGTCGAGGTGGAGCGGCGTCACGCTGACATAGCCGTCGGCGATCGCCTCGAGGTCGGTCGAATGGCCCGGCGTCTCGATCATCGGGCCGAGGCCGAACCAGAAATAGTCGGAGCCGCGCGGATCGGTGCGCCGGACGATGCGCAGCCGTCCATAATCGCGCAGGCCCTGGCGCACCGCGCGCACGCCCTTCACCCGGTCGGCGGGGCGGGGCGGGAAATTGACGTTGACGAGGGTGCGCGGCGGCATCGGCGTTTCGATGAGCGGGCGCAGCACCCGTTCCGCCCAGCCCTCGGCGGCGTCGAAGCGGGGCGCCGCGGCTTCGACCGGCGCGGGGCCGGGGACGTCGCCCATGCCTTCCTTGCTATAGGCCTGGCTGAGCGCGATCGAGGGAATGCCGGCGAGCGCGCCCTCCATCGCGGCGGAGACGGTGCCCGAATAGGTGACGTCCTCGCCAAGATTGGCGCCGCGGTTGACGCCGGAGAGGATGAGGTCGGGCCGCGCGTCCTTCATGATCTCGGCGAGGCCCATCATCACCGCGTCGGTCGGCGTGCCGGTGACGCAGAAGCGCCGCTCGCCCAGCTTCCGCACCCGCACCGGCTGGCTGAGGGTCAGCGAATGGCCGGCGCCCGATTGCTCCTCGGTCGGCGCGACGATCCAGATGTCGTCGGAAAAGCGCCGGGCGATTCCTTCCAGCACCTTCAGCCCGCTCGCGTTCACGCCGTCGTCGTTGGTGAGCAGAATGCGCATCGGCTGAAGGGGCTAGGCCCGCCCTCGCGCCGAGGCAAGCCCCCCGGGTCTGCCGTCCGCCCCCGGAAACCGCCGCCGCAACTATCGCCGCGCATCCGGCGTTGGTCGGCGAAAGGCGAAAGGAGAAACATATGCAGGTTCCGCACAAGAGCTTCGTGGTCGTGGCCGACGGGAAGAAGATGCTGTTCTTCCGCAACGAGGGGGATGCCGAGTTCCTGAAGCTGGAAGTGGAGCGCAAGCGCGAGCAGGACAATCCGCCCGACCGCGTGCAGGGCCGCGACGAGCCGGGCCGCACGTTCGACTCGTCCGGCGGGGCCGGCCGCAGTGCCTATGAGGAGACCGATTTCCACCAGCTGGAGGAAGACCGCTTCGCGCACGAGACGGCCGAGCTGCTGAAGAAGCGCGCGCTGAGGAACGAGTTCGAATCGCTGATCATCGTCGCGCCGCCGCGCACGCTGGGCGAGCTGCGCAAGCATTATCACAAGGAGGTGGAGAAGCGCCTCGCCGGCGAGATCGCCAAGGATCTGACCGGCCATCCGGTCGCGGAGATTGAGAAAATCATCGCGGCGGAATAGGCTCATCCCGCGTTCAGGGGCCCCCTGCTATGGTCCCTCGCGTCAAGTGGTTGAACCTGACCGAAAAATTCCAAGGAGTGAAGATGATCAAGAAAAGCGCAATCTACCTCGCCAGCCTCGGCCTCGGCGTGGCCGCCCTCGGCGTGCCCGCCGCCGCACAGGAAGCCACGGCGAGCGCGGGGATCAGCGCCGGCATGACCGTCAAGCATCCCGAAAGCGGCACCGATGTCGGCACCGTCGCGCGGCTCGAGGGCGGCAACGTCATCGTCAAGACCGATCGGTATGAAGTCCCCTATCCGGCCGAGTCCTTCACCGTCCACGAGGGCGCGCTGCTGTTCGGCTTCACCCGCGACCAGGTGAATGCGGCCTATGAGCAGGCGCTCGCCGAGGCCAATGCCAAGCTCGTCCCGGGCGCGGCCGTCTCCGGCGCCGCCGGCACCACGGTCGGCACGATCGAGGCGATCGACGGCCAGTATGTCACGCTGAAGCTCAATTCAGGCAAGAGCGTGCGGCTCGAGCGCCGGGCGGTGGGCGCCGGCGCCAACGGCGTCGTCACCAGCCTC
>JBKBVA010000265.1:0-3803 GCA_046289665.1 Allosphingosinicella sp. | reverse complement strand
CCGGTCGCAGAACATCGCCTGGATGATCACCCGCAGCACCGGCGGGATGCTGACGCCTTCGAACCTGACGGTCGAAACGCGCACCTGGTCCGGCGTGAGCGGTGCGGAGCAGGGCACGGGCTCGCCCGGCGCGGGCGCCGCGGGGCGCTCAGCGGCGGCAGGGGACCTTGCAGGGCTCGGCCTTGCGCCGTTCCGTCTCGCGCGCCGGGGCCTCGCCCAGCGCCTTCTCGACCTTCCCCGCCATGTCGTTGCGGTCCCGCTCGTAGCCCTTGGCCTCGAGGCAGTCATAGGCGTTGTAGAGGGCGGCGATCGGATCCATCCAATATTTGCGGTTGGCCTGGTCGGTGCACAGATCGATGTCGGCCTGCATCTCGGCGACGCTCTTGGTCGGATGCGTCACCTGCGCCGCGCAGCCGGGGACGAGCAGCAGGGCGGCGGCTGCGGCGGCGACTCGCCGGATCGGCTGTTTCGGGATCATCGCCGGCCATGTTCGCACCGGGGCGGGCGCGGTGCAAGGCGGCGTGATGTTTTCCTCTTGTTCTGCGGGAACAGACCATGTACGAAGCGACTCACGCGTTGAATGGGCGGCGCTGAGGCAATAGGGGAGTCGGACGCCATGGTGGCATCTCTCAAAGTCGTTACCGACAGGACTTCTGACAATATGGACAAGCAAAAGGCTCTCGAAGCCGCCCTCGCGCAGATCGACCGCGCCTTCGGCAAGGGCAGCGCGATGAAACTCGGCTCGCGCGAGGCGATCGCGATCGAGGCGATCTCGACCGGATCGCTCGGCCTCGACATCGCTCTTGGCATCGGCGGCCTGCCGCGCGGCCGCGTCATCGAGGTGTACGGGCCGGAAAGCTCGGGCAAGACCACGCTCGCGCTCCACGTCATCGCCGAGGCGCAGAAGAATGGCGGCACCGCCGCCTTCGTCGATGCCGAGCACGCGCTCGACCCGGTCTATGCGAAGAAGCTGGGCGTCGACGTCGACGAGCTGATCGTGTCGCAGCCCGATACGGGCGAGCAGGCGCTCGAGATCACCGACACGCTGGTGCGCTCGAACGCGATCGACGTTCTGGTGGTCGATTCGGTCGCCGCCTTGGTGCCGCGCGCCGAGATCGAGGGCGAGATGGGCGACAGCCATGTCGGCCTGCAGGCGCGCCTGATGTCGCAGTCGCTCAGGAAGCTCACCGGCTCGATCTCCAAGTCCAAGTGCATCGTCATCTTCATCAACCAGCTTCGGATGAAGATCGGCGTGATGTACGGCAATCCGGAGACGACGACCGGCGGCAACGCGCTCAAGTTCTACGCCTCGGTCCGCCTCGACATCCGCCGCACCGGCCAGATCAAGGACCGGGACGACATCGTCGGCAACTCGACCCGGGTGAAGGTGGTCAAGAACAAGGTCGCGCCGCCGTTCAAGCAGGTCGAATTCGACATCATGTACGGCGAGGGCATCTCGAAGATCGGCGAGATTCTCGATCTCGGCGTCAAGGCGGGGCTGGTCGAGAAGTCCGGCGCCTGGTTCAGCTACGATTCGATCCGCATCGGCCAGGGGCGCGAGAACGCCAAGACCTATCTCAAGGAGAATCCGGAGCTCGCCGCCCGCCTCGAGCGCGCGATCCGCGGCAAGACCGAGGAAGTCGCCGAGGCTCTGATGGTCGGCCCGAGCGCCGAGGACGACGCCTGACGCACGGCGGGGAAGGCGGCGAGACGCCGCAACGTCGTGAACTTCGTGAACTTCGCCCGGAAGCGGACAGCCGCCGAACCGCCTTCCAGGGCGGGGCGAGGAGGAAAGGCGCGACGTCGAGCGGCACGGCCGTTCCGGCGTTTCGATCGCTCCACCGGGTCTGCGGACTGCTGGAGCCTGCGGGCGGTCGGAGGGAGGGCGTAGCGCCGGGAATCGGCTGCGCCCTCCGGCGCAAAGGCTGCCGATCGGCGCGTCGGCATCAGCCGGGACGGGTGGCGGTTTCCTGCACCTCCACTTCCGCTTCGTCGTGCGAATCGCGGCAGGGCGGGCGGTTGGCCCAGAGCGCGACGGCGAGCGAGGCGGCGCCGCACAAAGCGAAGCCGGCGAGGAAGGGAAGGGTGGTGCCGTTGAACTGCTGGCCGATGCCGAGGCCGATCAGCGCGCCGCCGACCGTGGTGATCACGCCCTGGAGCGAGGAAGCGGTGCCGGCGACATGGCCCAGCGGCTCCATCGCCAGCGCGCCGGCATTGGCGCCGATCAGGCCGAACAGGGCCATGGTCGCCGCCTGGAGCAGCACGAAGCTCCACAGCGTCTGTCCGATCAGCCCGGCGAGCGCGAGATGGGCGGCGGCGGCGCCGGTGAAGGCGACCAAAGCGTAGAGCAGGATCTTGCGCGAGCCGTGCCGCACCACCAGCCGCGAATTGGCGTAGGAGCTCAAGGCCATCGGCCCGGCGATGCAGGCGAAGACGACGGCCAGCATGTCGGGCCGGCCGAACACGTCGAACACGATCTGCTGGATCGAATTGATGAAGGCGAACAGCGCCCCCATCACCAGGGTCTGGGCGAAGGTATTGCCGATCGACTGGCGGGTGCGGACCGTGATCCACGCCGCCTCGCCGACGCGGGCGAAGGAAAGCGCCCGGCGGTGCTCGGGCCGCAGCGTCTCGGGAAGCCGCGTCAGGCTCCACAAAGCCAGCACCGCGCCGTAGACGCCGAGGCCGATGAAGATGTGCCGCCAGGTGGCGATCGCCAGCACCCCCTGGCCGAAGGCGGGGGCGAGGACCGGGACGATCATGAACACGATCATCACCAGCGACATCACCCGCGCCATGCCGGAGCCTTCGTAGCGGTCGCGGATGATCGCGACGACGAGGACGCGGGTGGCGGCCGCGGCCACCCCCTGCAGCGCCCGCGCCGCGAGCAGCAGCGCGAAGCTGGAGGCGAGGCCGGAGGCGATGGCGAAGATCGCGTAGAGCACCAGCGCGCCGACCAGCAGCCCCTTGCGCCCGAACCGGTCCGACAGCGGCCCGTAGGCGAGCTGGGCGACGCCGAAGCCGAGCAGGTAGAAAGTGATGACGAGCTGGCGGCGATTGTCCTCGCCGACGCCGAGCGCGTCGCCGATGGCGGGGAGCGCCGGCAGCATCGCGTCGATGGCGAGGGCGTTCGACGCCATCAGGGCGGCCATCAGCGCGATGAACTCGCCGAATCCGGGGCGCTGGGCCGGCGTCGCGGCGGGGGCAGGGGGGCGGCTGTCGGTCACGGGAGTCCAGTGGTTCGGGCAAGTGGCAAGGTGCCTTACGGCGGAGCGCGCCGGCGGTTCCCTATTGCCGCAGGCTCTCTTATGGAAGCGCCGCAAGCGAAGGGCACCTGATGATCATCGTCCACCACCTCGAAAATTCGCGCTCGCAGCGCATCCTCTGGCTGCTCGAGGAGCTGGGGCTGCCCTACGAGATCCGCCGCTATGCCCGCGATCCGGACACGATGCTGGCGCCGCCGGCGCTGAAGCGGGTCCACCCGCTCGGCAAGGCGCCGGTGATCGAGGATCAGGGCCGCGCCCTCGCCGAAACCGGCGCGATCGTCGAATATCTGGTCGAGCGGGAGGAGGGGCGGCTCGGCCCCCCGGCGAAGCGCGAGTCGGTGCTGCGCTACCGCCAGTTCCTCCATTATGCCGAAGGCTCGATGATGCCGCCGCTCTTCGCCCTGCTCGTCGTCAACCGGCTCGGCCTGCTCGGCAAGCCCGCCAAGGGCCCGGTGCTGAGGATGCTCGGCCAGCATCTCGACTGGCTGGAGAGCGAGCTCGCCGAACGCGACTGGTTCGCCGGCGACGAATTCACCG
>JBKBVA010000264.1:0-3806 GCA_046289665.1 Allosphingosinicella sp. | reverse complement strand
CGTGGCCGGTGCCGTGGGCGTAGTCGAGCCCGGCTTCCCACAGCGACCGCCGCGCGAAGCTGTCGAGCTGGCTTCCCCGCGTGCCTGCCGGGAACAGCGCCCGGGCGATGGCGATATGGCCCTTCAGCACCCGCGTGAAGCGGTCGCGCATCTCCGCGCTCGGCGTGCCGATCGCCACCGTCCGCGTCACGTCGGTCGTCCCGTCCGGATACTGGCCGCCCGAATCGACCAGATAGAGCGAATCCATCTCCAGCCGGCGGTTGGTCTCCTCGTTCACCCGATAGTGGACGATCGCGCCGTTCGGCCCCGCGCCCGAAATGGTGTCGAAGCTGGTGTCGCGCAGGTCCCCCGCCTGCCGGCGGAATTCCAGCAGCTTCGCCGCCGCCGACAGCTCGTCGACGCCGCCCTTGGGCGCCTCGATCGACAGCCAGTGGAGGAAGCGGGTCAGCGCCGCTCCGTCGCGCGCCTGGGCGGCGCGGTGGCCGGCAATCTCGGTCTCGTTCTTGATCGCCTTGGGCAGCACGGCGGGGTCGCGCCTGGCGATCACCTTCGCGCCGGCTTCCTCGAGCGCGTCGAAGATCGCCGCCACCGCCCGCTCCGGATCGGCGACCACCGCCTTGCCGGACAGCGACTTGAGATAGGGTTCGAAGTCGCGGCGCTCGTGGAGCCGGACGCCGTTGCCGAGATGCTGGCGCACGTCGTCGCCGACCTTTTCCGACGCGACGAACAGGTCGGCGGTGCCGTCCTGGTTGACGAGGGCGAAGGACAAAGCGACCGGCGTATGCTCGACGTCCTGCCCCCGCACGTTGAACGTCCAGGCGATCGAATCGAGCGCCGAGAGCACGGCGGCGTCGGCTTTCTCGCCCTTCAGCCAGTCCGCCATCTCCTGGCGCTTGGCGGCGGAGGACTTGCCCGCATATTCCTCCGGCTGGACGGCGAGGCGGGCGCGCGACGGCTCGGGCCGGTCGTCCCACACCGCGTCGATCGGGTTGCGGCGCACCGGGACGAGCTCGGCGCCCTTGTCGGCCAGCGCCTCCTTCGCCTTCTTCACCCAGTCGCGCGTGTGGAGCCAGGGATCGTAGCCGATCCGCCCGCCGTCGGGCGCATTGGCCTTGAGCCATTCGGCGATGCTGGTCTCCGGCACCGACTGGTAGGACCAGTGCCGCCCGTCCACCTGGTCGCGCACCTGCAGCGTGTAGCGCCCGTCGGTGAAGATCGCCGCTTCCTCCGGCAGCACCGCGGCCGCGCCGGCGGATCCCTGGAAGCCGGTCAGCCAGGCGAGGCGCTGGGCGTAGCTTCCCACATATTCGCTCATATGCTCGTCGGTCAGCGGTACGACGAAGCCGTCGAGGCGGTCCGCCTTCAATTGCTCGCGTAGGGCCCGCAGGCGGGCTTCGTAGGTCGACATATTCGCTCTTTCCCGGATGCGCTGAGGCCCGCTAAGTAGGCGCTATCTCGGCGGCGCGCCACCCTCGCGCCGCTGTCCATCGGGGGAGGGTTTTTCGACCATGTGCCTGCTGTCCGCAATCGCCTTGATGAGCGCCGCCTGCGTCGTCCCGCCCACCGCAGCCGAGAAAGCCCAGATGATCCAGAGCCAGCTTCCCGCCCCGCCCCGCGCCGAGCAGCGTCCCTACAGCTACGAGCGCCACGGCTACCGGGTGGAAGACCCCTATTTCTGGATGAAGGACCAGGGCTATCCCAAGATCGACGACGAGGACGTGCTCGCCTATCTGAAGGCCGAGAACGCCTATTTCGACGCGGCGATGAAGCCCCATGCGCCCCTCGTCGACACCTTGTTCGAGGAGATGAAGGGCCGGATCAAGGAAGACGAATCCTCGGTCCCGATCCGCGACGGCGACTGGCTCTACTGGTGGGCCTACAAGCCCGGCGCCCAGTACCGCACCTGGTACAGGAAGCCTGTGGCGGGCGGCGCCGAGCAGATCGTGTTCGACGAAGCCGCCGAGGCCGCGGGCAAGGAATATTTCCGCCTGGGCGCGATCGCGGTCAGCCCCGACGGCAAGCTCGCCGCCACCCTCGTCGACGACGACGGCTCGGAGCGCTTCGATCTTCGCATCCGCGATCTCGCCACCGGCAAGGACCTGGAGACCGTCACCGAGGTCGGCATCGGCCAGCCGGTCTGGACCAGCGATTCGAAAGGCGTCGTCTTCAACGAGGTCAACGAGAACTGGCGCAGCTACCGCGCCCGCTACCACCGCCTCGGCCGCCCGACCTCGGAGGACATCACCCTCTACGAGGAGACGAAGGAGCTCGGCTTCACCGTCGGCATCTCCAAGTCGCAGGACGAGAGCCTGATCTTCATCTCGACCGGCGACAACGCCACCAACGAGGTCCGCTTCGTCTCCGCCGCCGATCCCTCGCAGCCGCTCACCCTGATCTCCCCGCGCAAGGAGAAGAGGCAATATTCGGTGGACGCGGCCCACGGAAAGCTCTGGATCCTCACCAACGACGATCACGTCAACTTCCGCCTCGCCGAGGCCGATCCGGCGCGTCCCGACCAGTGGAAGACGGTGATCCCCGGCTCGGACAGCGTCTATCTGCGCGGCGTCACCTCCTACCGCGACCATCTCGCCGTCACCGCCCGCGTCGAGGGCCTCGATCAGCTGATCCTGCGCGCCTATGACGGCAAGGAGACGCGCCTCCCGTTCAAGGAGGCGAGCTATTCGGCCGGCTTCTCGGGCAATCCCGAATTCGCGCCGGCTTCCTATCGGCTGAGCTATTCCTCGATGGTGACGCCGACCACGGTCTACGACTACCATCCGGCCGACAACCGGCTCGAGACGCTCAAGGTCCAGGAAATCCCCTCGGGCTACGATCCCTCGCTCTACGCGACCGAGCGGCTGATGCTGCCGACCCGCGACGGCAAGAAGGTGCCGGTCTCCGTCGTCTACAAGAAAGGCTTCGAGAAGAACGGCGAGGGCAAGCTCTTCCTCTACGCCTACGGCGCCTACGGCTACGCCGTCCCGCCCAATTTCTCGACCAGCCGGATCAGCCTGCTCGACCGCGGCTACGCTTATGCCATCGCCCACATCCGCGGCGGCGACGATCTCGGCTACGACTGGTTCCTGCAGGGCAAGCTCGACAAGCGCACCAACACGTTCAACGACTTCGTCGACGCGGCGAAGGGCCTGATCGCGCAGAATTTCACCAGGGCCGGCAACATCGCCATCCAGGGCGGCTCGGCCGGCGGCGAGCTGATGGGCGTCGTCGCCAACACCGATCCGGAATTGTGGGGCGCGGTGGTCGCCGACGTGCCGTTCGTCGACGTGCTCAACACCATGCAGGACGAAAGCCTGCCGCTCACCCCGGGCGAGTGGCCCGAATGGGGCAATCCGATCACCGACAAGGCGGCGTTCGAATATATCCGCTCCTATTCGCCTTACGACCAGGTCAAGGCGCAGGCCTATCCGCCGATGCTGATCACGGGGGGCCTCAACGATCCGCGCGTGACATATTGGGAGCCGGCCAAGTGGGCGGCCAGGCTGCGCGCCACCAAGACCGACGACAATCTCCTCCTCCTGAAGATCAACATGGGCGCCGGCCACGGCGGCAAGTCCGGCCGCTGGGACCGTTTGAAGGAAGTCGCCGAGGCCTATGCCTTCGTCCTGACCCAGATCGGCGGCGGCGAGGAGTGAGGCCGCTCGCCGGCGCGCTGCTGCTGCTGCTCGCCGCCTGCGGCGGCGCGCGGCCCGAGCCAGCGCCGGTGGACGAGGTGCTGCGCAACCACCTCGCCGCCGGCCGCCTCGCCCTCGACGCCGCGCGCCACGAGGAGGCGGCGCGGCAATACG
>JBKBVA010000263.1:0-3843 GCA_046289665.1 Allosphingosinicella sp. | reverse complement strand
ACCGCGCCGCGGCGATGGCCGCCGGCGCCTGCATCGCCGCCATCGTGGCGATCACGGTGGTGGCCGTCTGGTATCGCTACGTGCTGGGGGCGCCGCTGGCCTGGACCGAGCAGGTCAGCCGCATCCTGTTCGTCTGGGTGACGTTCCTCGGCAGCGCGGTGCTCTATCGCCGGATGATCCACATCGTCATCGACATGCTGGTCATCATGCTGCCGGCGCCGCTCCAGCGGCTGGTCTACTGGGTCAACCAGGCGCTGATCCTCGTCTTCGCGCTCATGCTGCTGTGGTTCGGCGGCAAGCTCGCCATCGGCGAGAAGATCACCGTGGTGCAGGACACCTTCGGCAAGATCTTCAACGAAGGCACCGAGTTCCAGCGCGACGGCAGCCAGTTCGACCTGCTGCTGAAGGACGGCGACACCTACCGGATCGGCAACATGACGGCCTTCGCGATCCACACGCCGGGCCACACGCCCGCCTGCATGACGCATGTGATCGGCGATGCGGCCTTCGTGGGGGACACGCTGTTCATGCCCGATGGCGGATCGGCGCGGGCCGATTTCCCCGGCGGCGATGCGGCAGGACAGCACGAAAAAAACGGCCTCGGCCATCTCCTTCGCGAAGGTCGGGCTTTCCTCGACCGAGATGCGGATCCACCAGCCGATCAGCACCAGCACCGCCGACAGCAGGAACGGCACCCGCCAGCCCCAGGCGAGGAAGTCGGCATCGCTCTGGAAGCCGGCGAACAGCGCCAGCACGCCGGCCGCGAGCAGGCTCCCCGCCGGCACCCCGGCCTGCGGCCAGCTCGCCCAGAAGCCGCGCCTCTCCCTGTCGCCATGCTCGGCCGCGAGGAGGACGGCGCCGCCCCATTCGCCGCCCACCGCGAAGCCCTGGACGAGGCGCAGGAAGATGAGCGCGATCGGCGCCCAGATGCCGATCTGGCCGTAGGTGGGCAAGAGGCCGATCAGGGTCGTCGCGACGCCCATCATGATCAGGCTGATCATCAGCAGCTTCTTACGGCCGATCCGGTCCCCGTAATGGCCGAAGACGATGCCGCCGATCGGCCGCGCGATGAAGCCCAAAGCGAAGGTGCCGAAGGCGAGCAACGTACCGGTAAGCGGATCCTGCTCCGGGAAGAACAGGCGGTTGAAGATCAGCGCCGCGGCCGATCCGTAGAGGAAGAAATCGTACCATTCGATGGTGGTCCCGATCGCGCTCGCCGCCACCACCCGGCGCAGGTGCGACGGGTTCCACTCCTCGGTGCGTTCGGCCTCGGTCGTCATGCGGTGCGCCCCCTTCGATTGCCGCGCGACCTTAGCCGCCCCCGCAGGCCGTTCAATCCTCCCCGGGACGGGGAGGGGGACCATGCGCAGCATGGTGGAGGGGGTCCTTCGGCCGAGCGAGGCGTCAGAGCCCCCTCCACCACGCCGCTTCGCGCCGCGGTCCCCCTCCCCGTCCCGGGGAGGATATGGTAGCGCCGCCCGATGAAACGGCTCCTCCTCCCTTTCCTCCTCTTCGTCTCCGCCTGCGCCACCGCGCCCCAGCCGCGATCGGAGATGGCGCGATGGCAGGAGCAGGCGGAGCGGGTGACGATCGTGCGCGACGACTGGGGCATCGCCCATGTGCGCGGGAAGAGCGACGCCGACGCGGTGTTCGGCGCGATCTACGCCCAGGCCGAAGACGACTTCAACCGCGTCGAGACCAATTATCTGGTCGCCCTCGGCCGCCTCGCCGAGGCGGAAGGGGAGACGGCGATCTGGCAGGATTTGCGCGCCCGCCTCTACATGGATCCGGAAGGGCTGAAGGCCAATTACGCCGCCAGTCCGCCATGGCTGCAGCGGCTGATGGACGCCTGGGCGGACGGGCTCAACTATTACCTCGCCACCCATCCCGAGGTGAAACCCCGCGCCATCGCCCGCTTCGAACCGTGGATGGCGATGAGCTTCACCGAAGGCAGCATCGGCGGCGACATCGAGCGGATCGACCTGAAGGCGCTCGAGGCCCTCTATTCGACGCCCGGCGCCGCGCTCGCCTCCGCCGTGCCCGCCGCACCGCGCGACGAGGAACCGCGCGGCTCGAACGGCATCGCCATCGCGCCGCGCCTCACCGAGAATGGCAACGCCCTCCTGCTCATCAACCCGCACACCAGCTTCTTCTTCCGCTCCGAGCTGCAGATGACCAGCGACGAAGGCCTCGACGCCTATGGCGCTTCCACCTGGGGCCAGTTCTTCATCTACCAGGGCTTCAACGCGAAGGCCGGCTGGATGCACACGTCGAGCGGCGTCGACGCCGTCGACGAGTTCGCCGAGACGGTCGAGCGGAAGGGCGATGCGCTCTTCTACCGCTACGGCGCCGAACTGCGCCCGGTCGAGACGGTGCCGGTCACGGTGACCTACCGCGCCGCCGACGGCAGCATGGCGCGCCGCAGCTTCGAGACCTACCGCACCCACCACGGCCCGATCGTGCGCGCGGCGGACGGCAAGTGGATCGCCTTCGCGATGATGCACAAGCCGGTCGAGGCGCTGCAGCAGAGCTGGCTCCGCACCAAGGCCGACGATCTCGAGGATTTCCTCCAGGTGTCGGAGCTGAAGGCGAACAGCTCGAACGCCACCCTCTTCGCCGACTCGGAAGGCAACATTGCCTACCTCCACCCGCAGTTCGTGCCCGTCCGCGACGGCCGCTTCGATTACACGAAGCCGGTCGACGGGTCCGATCCCGCCACCGACTGGCGCGGCCTCCACGCGCTCGATCAGGCGCCGAACGCGATCAACCCGCCCAACGGCTGGGTGATGAACACCAACAACTGGCCCTATTCGGCCGCCGGCGCGCACAGCCCGAAGCCGGCCGACTTCCCGCGCTACATGGACATGTTCGGCGAGAATCACCGCGGCCTCCACGCGCTGAAGCTGCTCGAGGGCAAGAGCGGCTGGACGCTGGAGGGCCTGCGCGCCGCGGCCTATTCGGACTGGCAGCCCGCCTTCGCGCAGCTCGTCCCAGGCCTCGTCGCCGCCTGGGACGCGCTCCCCGCGTCCGATCCGCTCAAGGCGAAGCTCGCCGAGCCCGTCGCAGCCCTGCGCGGCTGGGACTATCGGGCGAACGTCTCCTCCATCCCCACCACCCTCGCCATGTTTTGGGCCGAACATCTGTGGGACGACGTCCGCGCCCCCGGCCGCCCGCTCGGCGCCACCGTCGACGCGATCGGCACGCTGCCGGCGCGCCGCAGGCTCGAAGGCCTCGCCGCCGCCGTCGACCGCCTGACCCGCGACTTCGGCGCCTGGCGCACCCCCTGGGGCGAGGTGAACCGCTTCCAGCGCCTCACCGGCGACATCGTCCATCCCTTCTCGGACGACGCGCCCAGCATCCCCGTCGGCTTCACCTCCGGCCGCTGGGGCTCGCTCGCCTCGTTCGGCGCGTCGCCGAAGCCGGGCACCAAGCGCTGGTACGGCACCAGCGGCAACAGCTTCGTCGCCGTCGTCGAGTTCGGCGAAGACCGCGTCCGCGCCCGCGCCGTCACCGCCGGCGGCGAAAGCGGCGACCCCGCCTCGCCCCACTTCAACGACCAGGCCGGGCGCTACGCCACCGGCAACCTGCGCGAGGTCCATTTCTACCCCGACCAGCTCGAGCGCCACACGAAGCGCGTCTACAATCCCGGCGAGTGATTTGACGCGCCGCGCCGCCCTTCTCTAGAGCGGCCGCACGCCACCCCAGCCAAGCAGGAGCCCTTCATGACCATCACGCCTCTCATGCCCGTCTATCCGCGCTCTCCGGTGCGGCCGGTGCGAGGGGAGGGGGTCTATCTTTATGGTGAGAAGGGCGAGAAATATCTCGATTTCGCCAGCGGCATCG
>JBKBVA010000262.1:0-3853 GCA_046289665.1 Allosphingosinicella sp. | reverse complement strand
CTGGCAGCAGGTCGACTCGGCCAAGGTGCTCTGCCTGGTCGCGCCCGAGACCCTTCCCGGCCGCAACGCGCTTCAGGCGCAATTGTGCGACACGGTGCGCGACCTCGCCGCCGAAGGCGCGCCCATTCCCGTCGAGACGATCGGCTTCGGCGATCCGGCGGTGCTCGACCGCAATGTCGCGACCCTGCTCGTCCACGCCTCGGTGCAGGAGGCGGGCGGCCAGCGGCTGCTCCTGTTCACCATCAGAACCTATCGCGCCGGCCGCGTGGAGACGGACACCTTGTTCGGCGCTCCGCCGCGGGCCGTGCCGCTGACGCCATCGGGGGCCGCCGACCCGGCCCTGCACGACGCGCTCGCCGCCGCCTTGGCGGAGACGTTGCCCTGGAGAGGGCGCTGAATCAACCACAAGAGCCTCATGAGGGGGGATGAGAATGTCTGAAACCTATCTGCATTATCAGGGCTGCGATTGCGGCGGCTGCGACTATCCGGTTGCCCCGACCATCAGCCTCGACGCCAACGTCGACGGCACCGGCGGGTCGATCAACGGCAAGACGGTCTATACGATCGAAGAGGTCATCGCGAACCTCAACCGCACCTCCTATCCCGGCACCGGCATCCCCGGCCCCGGCTGGAGCATGGAAGGTTTCGACGCCCGGCCGTCCAGCGGAGATCCGCTGGTCCTGACCTTCAGCTTCCACACCGCCCAGTCGATGTTCGCGCCGCCCTACGTCTATCCGAACGCCACCGGCACCGGACTGCTCGGCCGCAGCGAATATTTCGGCTTCGCGCCTTTCTCCGAGGCGCAGATGCAGGCGGCCCGCAAGGCCATCCAGCTGTGGGACGACCTCATCCAGGTGAGCTTCGTCGAGGTGCCGGCCGGCCAGGGGGACATCAGCTTCGGCAACATCACCAACAATCCGGGCACCCAGGCCTACGCCTTCCTCCCCTATAACTACTCGCCGCCGCAGACCCTGCTCGCCGGCGACGTGTGGGTGAATCCGCTGCAGGCAAGCAACCTGCAGCTCGGCAACGGCTTCTACGGCCTGCAGACGCTGATCCACGAAATCGGCCACGGCCTCGGCCTGCAGCATCCGGGCGCCTACAATGCCGCTCCGGGCGTCTCGATCACCTACGCCGCCAATGCCGAATATTATCAGGACACCCGCCAGTACAGCGTGATGTCCTACTTCAACGCCGAGTTCAGCGGCGCCGGCCACATCGACTGGAGCCGCCTCAACTGGGTCTACAGCCAGACCCCGCTGCTCCACGACATCGCCACCATCCAGGCGATGTACGGCGCCGATCCGACCACCCGCGTCGGCGACAGCGTCTACGGCTTCAACAGCAATCTGGGCGGCGACGTCTACGACTTCGACGTGAACACCATGCCGGTCATCTCGATCTACGACGCCGGCGGCATCGACACGCTCGACTTCTCGGGCTGGAACAGCGCCTCGCACATCGATCTCAATCCCGGCGCCTTCTCGAGCGGCGGCGGCAGCGGCGTCGTTCCGCTCGAGACGCTGAAGGCGGCGGGCCTGCTGCCCCAGAGCTACACCGAGGAGCAGTATACGGCGCTGCGCGCCCGCTACCATGCCGAGGACGGCATGCTCTCCGACAACATCTCGATCGCCTACAACACGATCATCGAGAATGCGGTCGGCGGCGGCGGCAACGACCGGATCATCGGCAATGCGGTCAGCAACAGGCTGAACGGCGGCGCCGGCGACGACGTCCTCTCCGGCGGCGACGGTGTCGACTATCTGACCGGCGGTGCCGGCAACGACATCTTCATCGCCGAGATCGACCCGACCAAGGTCGCCAGCAAGACCGGTCCGATCTCGCTCGACGTGGTGCTCGACTTCGCGTCCGGTGACCGCATCGATCTGAGCGGCATCGACGCCAATTCGGCGCTCGAAGGCCACCAGGCGTTCCGGTTCGTCGGCCACGCCGCCGGCAAGAATGCGGGCGACCTCTCGATCCGCCACTTCGGCAACATGAACGCCGCCGAAAAGGCGCTGGGCATGGAGATCGACGGCGTCGACGGCACCAGCCCCTATGGCGGCCCGGTCAGCGTCCTGTTCGGCAATGTCGACGGCGGCGCGGCGGACTTCGCGATGGTGTTCGTCAACACCCAGACGCTCACCGTCAACGACTTCATGTTCTGACGATCCGTCCGTCGAACGGAAGAAAAGGAAGAGCGCTCCGGCCCCGGCCGGGGCGCTCTTTTCCTGTCCGGTAGGCCCCGCGCCGCTCAGGATCCGGGCGAGGCCGTCCCCTCCCCTGCGTCCTGGGCGAGGACGAGCTCGCGCAGGGGGAGGAGCTTCATGCCGGCATGGCCGTAATTGGACAGGATCACCATCACCTGGCCGGTGGCGGGGAAGATGTCGAGATTGCTGCTGATGCCCGGGAAGCCGCCGCTGTGGCCGACTACCTTGCCGTCCGGCGAGACGCCGAAGCCGTAGCCGTAATCGGGGGAGGCGAGCTCCGGCTTGGGCGTGGTCAGCGTCTTCACCATCTCCTTGCCGACCAGCTTGCCGCCGAGCAGCGCCGTCGCGAAGCGGTGGAGATCGCCCGCGGTCGAATAGCCGCCGCCGGCCGGCCCGCCGCGGATCACATGTTCGAAGATGTTGTTGCGGTAGCTCTTGCCTTCCGGCCCGAAGCTGCGCTCGTAGCCGACTGCGAGGTTCCTGTTGACCTTGTCGAGCTCGAACTCGCCGGTCGAGGCCATGCCGGCGGGCCGGTAGATCCGTTCGCGGACATAATCGTGATAGTCCATGCCGCTCGCCACCTCGACGATGCGGCCGAGGACGAGGAAGCCGGCATTGCTGTACTCGCTCTTCGTGCCCGGCTCGAACGCCGGCTCGGCGCCGCGGATCAGCTCGAGATAGTCGGCGGTGTTGCGGAAATTGGCGCGGGACGCGTTCATGAACTTCTCGGTGAAGTGCGAGCCGAGGCCCCCGCTGTGGGTGAGGAGGTGCTTGATCCTGATCTTCTCCGCCGCGCCCGGGGCGAGCAGGTCGGGGATGAACTTGGAGACCGGATCCTCGAAGGAAAGCTTGCCCGCCTCGACCAGCTGGGCGATCGCGACCGCGGTGAACATCTTGTTCATGCTGCCGAGGTTGAAGCGCGTGTCGAGCGTGTTGGGGACGCCGAAATCCTTGTTCGCCTCGCCATAGGCGCGGGCGAACAGCACCGTGTCGCCGCGGGCGAGGAGATAGGCGCCGCTGAAGCCGTCGACGCGGGCGAGGCGGGAGGAAAGCTGCTCGGCCGCGGCGGCGACCTGGGCATCGCCGAGCGGGCCCCGGAAGGCGGCGGGCGGCTCGGGAATGTACATGCCGACGCCGCGGATGCGGTGCGGCGCCTCGCTCTCCAGCCGCAGCATCACCGTGTCGCGCCAGCCGGTCAGCCTGTTGTCGACCTTCACCGCCACCATGTCCGGCCCCATCGGCGCGGCCGAGACGAAGGTCAGCCCGCCCGAATCGGCGCGAAAGCCCGAGAGCATGTCGACGATCCGCGCCTCGACCGGCGGCGGCAAACCGGGGGCGAAGCGGGCGGCGACGTAGCGCCTGAGCTCGGCCGGATCGGCGATCTCGACCGCGGCGAGCGCTTCGGCGGCGCGGCGGTCGGCGACCTCCTGCGAAATCGCCGGCTTCTTCGGTTCGGCGTCCATGCTCGCTCCTCCTCCCGCCTGCTGGGCGGCCGCGCCGGCGCCCGCGCCGGCGAGCAGGGCGGCAAGGGCGGCGGCGGCTATGCCCCGCCCGATACGGCTGTTCCTGGTCATTTTCCGGGGCCTCCCCGCACTCTCCCGGCCGCCCCCGCGGCGGCTGGTGTGTTATTCACATAGTACACT
>JBKBVA010000261.1:0-3883 GCA_046289665.1 Allosphingosinicella sp. | reverse complement strand
GGTGCCAAGCCGAAGAGCGGCCTCGGGACGAAGCTCGTCGCCGCCTTCGTCCAGCGGCTGCGCGGCAGCAGCAAGGTGCGCTCGTCGCCGGAGGGCACCGTCCACACCATCCTCGTGCCGCTGCGGCGGGGCTGATGCCGCCGCGCAGCGCCGGCATTCTCCTCTACCGCCGGCGCGGCGGGGCGCTCGAAGTGCTGCTCGTCCATCCGGGCGGCCCGTTCTGGAAAAGCCGCGACGACGGGGCGTGGATGATCCCGAAGGGCGGCGTCGAGGAAGGCGAGGCGGCGAGCGCCTGCGCCCTGCGCGAGTTCGAGGAGGAGCTCGGCTCCCGTCCCGCCGGCACGCCGTGGCCGCTCTGCACGGTGCGCCAGAAGGGCGGGAAGCTGGTCGAAGCCTTCGCGCTGGAGGGCGATCTCGATCCGGCCGCCATCGTCAGCAACAGCTTCCGCCTCGAATATCCGCCGCGCAGCGGCCTCTACCGCGAATTCCCGGAAGTGGACGCGGCGGCGTGGTACGGCCTTTCCGAGGCGCGCACAAAGATCCTCCCGAGCCAGGCGCCGATCCTCAATGCGCTGGAGGCGGCGCTGGGCGGCGCGGAGCCGCCCGGCCGCCGGGACGACGCCTGATCGACGAAGGAACGCAGCCGCACCCGGATCGTTCGGCTCGCGTAACCAAGATGGAGGTCGTCTATGCGTATCGGAATCAGCCTCGGAGGAATCATTCTCCTGCTCCTCATCCTCTGGCTCATCTTCTGAGGCGGAACCGGCCGCACTGAAGGCGGCGCGCGGTGGACGCGGAAACCGAAATTTCGACGCTCCAGGCGGAGGCTCTGGCCGTGCAGGCGGTGCTGATCGCCGTCTGCCGCCGGCTCGCGCGGGAGCAGCCGGCGCTCGCGCCGGTGCTCTGCGCCGCGTTCGACGACGCGGAGACCCTGATGTCGGGGCTGGCGGTGCGGCTCGGCATCGACGTGCCGCCGGAGACGACGCTGGGGCCGCTGCGCGTCATCGACGAGCTGCGCGCGGCGGTGATCACCGAAGAGAGGATGTGCGGCCCCGACCGGGGCTAGGTCAGAGCCTCAGCATGCCTTCGAGGACGGTGACGCAGCGGCCGCCGAGCACGACCCGGTTCCCGTTGCGCCGGCACTGGACCGCGCCGCCGCGCCGGCTCGCCTGCCAGGCCGAGAAACGGTCGCGGCCGAGCCGCGGCGCCCAGAAGGGCGCCAGCGCGGCGTGGGCGGAGCCGGTGACCGGGTCCTCGTCCACGCCCCAGGCGGGAACGAAGACGCGGCTCACCACGTCATAGTCGCCCGCGCCCGGCGCGGTGACGATCGCCATCAGGTCGATGCCGCGCAGCCGCGCCATGTCCGGCGCGCAGGCGCGCACCGCGGCTTCGTGGGGAAGGAGTACGATCGCGGTCGCCTCGGCCCCGCTCACCGACAGGAACACTTCGCCGCCCGGCGTTCCGAGCGCGGCGAGCAGCGCATCGTGTGAGGCCGGCGCGACCAGGGTTTCGGGCAGGTCGAGGCTGAGCCCCTCTCCGTCGCGGGCGACGGTGAGCACGCCGGCCTTGCGGGTCCGGAAGCGCAGCGCGGAGCGGTCGCCGATCAGCACATGGCCGCTGGCGAGCGTGGCGTGGCCGCACAGGGCCACCTCGGTGGTCGGCGTGAACCAGCGCAATTCATAGTCCGCATCGCCGTCCGCGGGGATGGTGAAGGCGGTCTCGCTGAGGTTGTTCTCCTCGGCGATCGCCTGCAGCGTCTCGTCGGGCAGCCAGCTCTCCAGCGGGACGACGGCGGCGGGATTGCCGGCGAACGGGCGGTCGGCGAAGGCGTCGACCTGGACGAGGCGGAGCTGGGTCATGGAGCGGCTTTCGAATCGGTGGTGAGATCGGTCTCGACGAGCGGATTTCCAGGCTGGTCCACCTGGCCTTCCGGATCGACGTGGATCAGGATTTCGCAGCCGGGAAATTCCTCCGCCAGCTTGCGCTCGACCTCGTCCATCACCTCGTGCGCCTCGGCGACGGTGATCTGCGGATCGACCCAGACGTGGAACTGGGCGAAGTCGTGGGCGCCGCTGGTGCGGGTGCGAAGGTCGTGAATGCCGCGCAGCGCCGGGTGGCGGGCGGCGATGGCGATGAAGCGGCGGCGCTTCTCCTCGGGCCATTCCCGGTCCATCAGCTGGTCGATGGCGCGGCTCGAGGCGCGCCAGGCGCCGAACAGCAGCCACAAAGCGATCGCGATGCCGAAGACCGGATCGGCGCCGGTCAGGCCGAGATACTGGTCGAGGACGAGAGCGGCGATCACCGACAGGTTGAGGAGGAGATCGGTCTGGTAATGGACGTGGTCGGCCGAGATCGCGACGGATCCGGTGCGGGCGATCACGCGGCGCTGGTACCAGAGCAGGGCCATGGTGACGGCGATGGCGACGATCGAGACGGCGATGCCGTATTCGGCGTGGGCGGTCTGCTCCCCCTCGATCAGCCGCGACACGGCGCGCCAGCCAATCGCCAGCGCGGAGAAGGCGATGATGCCGACCTGGAACAGGGCGGCGAGCGATTCCGCCTTGCCGTGCCCGAAGCGATGCTCCTGGTCGGCGGGCGTGGCGGCGAGTCGGACGCCGTAGAGGGTGATCAGCGAAGCGATGACGTCGAGCCCCGTGTCGGCGAGCGAGCCGAGCATCGCCACCGATCCGGTCTGCCAGGCGGCGAAGGCTTTCAGCAGCAGCAGGAAGAGCGCGGTCGAGACGCTGGCGACGGCGGCGCGGGCGGCGAGGGTGCCGTGGGTCCGCGCATGATCGCCATGCGCGTGGCCGTGGGCCCCGCTCACGGGTAGAGCAGGCCTTCGGACCAGCCGCCGCCCTCGAGCCGCGTGAACAGCCGCCGCTCGTGCAGCCGGTGGGCGCGGTCGTTCCACAACTCGATCCGCTCCGGCACCACCCGCCAGCCCGACCAGCGCGGCGGGCGGGGCACGTCGCCTCCTTCGAAGCGCGCCTTCATCTCCTGGTAGCGGGCCTCGAAGCGTTCGCGCGATTCGAGCGGCCGGGACTGGGCGGAGGCCCAGGCCCCCAGCTGGCTGTCGCGGGCGCGGGTGGCGAAATAGGAGTCAGCTTCGTCGTGACCCACCGGCTCGACCGGCCCCTCGACCCGCACCTGGCGGCGCAGGGTCTTCCAGTGGAAGAGGAGGGCGGCGTGCGGGTTGGCCGCAAGCTCGGCGCCCTTCCGGCTGTCCATGTTGGTGTAGAAGACGAAGCCGCGTTCGTCATGGCCCTTGAGCAGCACCATCCGCACCGACGGGCGTCCGGCCGCGTCGGCGGTGGCGAGCGCCATCGCGCCGGGGTCGTTGGGCTCGGAAAGCTCGGCTTCGGCAAGCCACTCGGCGAAGAGAGCGTGGGGATCGGCGGCCATGGCGGCCTCTTGCCCCGGCGGGGCGGATCGCACAAGCTCGCCCCGCTTGCACGCGCCGCGCGCGAGACCCATGTGCAACAGGGTTGCCGCAGGGCAACAGTGGACAAATCAGGACGGCTGGGGAACGAAGCGCGCCATGGCGGATCTTTATGCACAGCTCGGGGTGAAGCGCGACGCGAGCGAGGCCGAGATCAAGAAGGCGTACCGCAAGCTCGCCAAGGAGCTGCATCCGGACCGCAACAAGGACAATCCGGCGGCCTCGGCGCGATTTTCCAAGGTGACGACCGCCTACGACATCCTCATCGACAAGGACAAGCGCGCCCGTTACGACCGCGGCGAGATCGACGAGGACGGCAATCCGCGCGCGCCCTTCGGCTTCGGCGGCGGGCCGGGCGGTCCGCGCCCGCAGCCCGGCGGCGGCTACGGGCGCCGGCCCGGCCCCGATTTCGGCGGCGGCGAGGAGATCGACCTGTCCGAGCTG
>JBKBVA010000260.1:0-3886 GCA_046289665.1 Allosphingosinicella sp. | reverse complement strand
GAGCTGGTCGAGCTGATCCAAAGCCACGGCGCGGCCGTCAGCCGGTCGGCGGTCGGGCGGTACCGGAAGACGTTCGAGGACAGCCTGCGGCGCTATCGCGAGGCGCAGGAGGGGGGCGCGAGCGATACAGCCTTCGCCGCCGCCGTCGAGGAGCCCGAAGCGGCGATGGCGGCGCTCGCCGCCTTGCTCGACCTCAGGCCCATCGACGACGAGGCCGATGCGCGGCTGACCGAGGTGCTCGCCGCCTTGCCCAAGCCGGAGCGGCGCGCGCTGATCCTCACCTATCTCGGCTTCCCCTTCTACGACATCGCCACCCTGCCCCTGCTGCAGGGCGAGGGGCTGGACGAGTTCGACCCGGTGAAGGTCGACCGCATCTCGCCCGAGGATGCCACCGCGATCCGCGAGGGCGGCGCGGCGGCGACCTTGAAGGGCATCCAGTTCAACAGCTTCGGCGCCTTCTTCAGCCGCGCCTATCGCGAGAACGACTATCTGTGGGGCCGCCTCCACGGCGCCGAGCGGCTGATCGACATCGCCGTCTCGGCGCTCGGCGAGGGCCGGCACCTGCCGCCGGGCGCCGCGGCGACGCTGAAGCGCGAGGCCTTTCGCGCGATCCTCGCCGAGGAGCGCCCCCGCCTCACCGCCATCGCCGCCCTGTTCGAGGCGCTGGAGCGCGAGATCGGCTGACGGTTGCGCGCCCCGGCGCATCGCCATAAGCAGGGACGGGACCGACGGGCAGGGAGGCCGGCGCATGCAGTTTCTGAAAACCCTGTTCTGGATCGTCCTCACCATCATCCTGGTGCTGTTCGCCAAGGCGAACTGGTTCGCCGTGACGCTCAAATTGTGGGGCGGCATGGAGGCGGACGTGAAGCTGCCGATCCTCGTCCTCGCCGCCTTCCTGCTCGGCTTCGTGCCGACCATGCTGATCTACCGCGCGCGGATCTGGGCGCTGAAGCGGCGCTACGAGCCGGTCGAGCGCCGGGTCAGCGTCTCCACCGCCCCGCCGCCGGCGGCGGCGCCCGCTGCCGGGGCGCCCTCCGCCGCGGTGCCGGGCGAGACGGTCGACAATGGTGCCGACGCACCCGCCGACACCCGCGTGGCCACCGATTCCAAGGTCTGGCCGAACGCATGAGCAGCCCGATCTTCGTCGCCATCGACACCCCCGATATCGAACGCGCCAGGGCCATTGCCGGCCGGGTGCGCAACCATGTCGGCGGGCTGAAGCTCGGCCTCGAATTCTTCTGCGCCAACGGCCTCCACGGCGTGCGCGAGATGGCGGACCTCGGACTGCCCATCTTCCTCGACCTCAAGTTCCACGACATTCCCAACACGGTCGGCAAGGCGATCCAGGCGCTGCACCCGCTCGAGCCGGCCATCCTCACCGTCCACGCCGCCGGCGGCCGGGCGATGATGGAAGATGCCAAGGCCGCCGCGCCGGCCGGCACCAAGGTGGTGGCGGTCACCGTCCTCACCAGCCTCGACCATGAGGATCTCGACGCGATCGGCGTGCCCCACGACGCGCACGCCCAGGTCGGCCGCCTGACCGCGCTGGCGCGCGATGCCGGGCTGGACGGGGTGGTCTGCTCGGGCAGCGAGGTGGCGGCGGCGAAGAGGCTGTGGCCGGACGGCTTCTTCGTCGTGCCCGGCGTGCGCCCCTCCGACAGCCATTCGGGCGACCAGAAGCGCGTCGTCACCCCGCGCGACGCGCTCGACGCGGGCGCCTCGATCCTCGTCATCGGCCGCCCGATCACCCAGGCCGAGGATCCCGACCGGGCCGCAAGGGCGATCGAAGCGACGCTCTGAGCTGCCTCCCCATCGCAAGATGGGGAGGGGGACCAGCGGAGCTGGTGGAGGGGTGACAGGCGCCGACTCCGCCGGTTCCCACGCGATCCTGACGATTACGGCTCCAGCTACCCCTCCACCGCCTCCGGCGGTCCCCCTCCCCCTCGCCTCCGGCGACGGGGAGGCAGCAATCTGGACACCGCCCCCGCACCCTTCTATCCGCGCCTCCCGAGGAGACGTGAGATGAGCTGGCTGAACCGGGTCCGCAACAGCATACCCTTCCTGCCCAAGCGGGAGGGGCCGGACAATCTCTGGCACAAGTGCCGCAGCTGCAGCGCGATGATCTTCACCAAGGAATGGGAAGACAATCATTCGGTCTGCCCGCGCTGCGACCATCACGGCCGGATCGGGCCGCGCGCGCGCTTCGAAGGCGTGCTCGATCCGGGCTACACCATCCTCCCCGCCCCGCCGGTGCCCGAGGACCCGCTGAAGTTCCGCGATTCCAAGCGCTACACCGACCGCATCAAGGCCGCCCGCCAGCAGACCGGCGAGCCCGACGCGCTGATCAACGCCCGCGGCACGATCGAGGGGCGGCGCGCGGTGGTCGCGGTGCAGGATTTCGCCTTCATGGGCGGATCGATGGGCCTCGCCGTCGGCGCCGCCTTCGTCGAGGGCGTGCGCGCCGCGATCGCCGACCAGGCGCCCTACATCATCTTCACCGCCGCCGGCGGCGCGCGGATGCAGGAGGGCATCCTCTCGCTGATGCAGATGCCCAAGACCACGGTGGCCATCGCCGAGCTGAAGGAAGCGGGCCTTCCCTACATCGTCGTCCTCACCGATCCGACCACCGGCGGCGTCACCGCCTCCTACGCGATGCTCGGCGACATCCAGATCGCCGAGCCGGGCGCGCTGATCGGCTTCGCCGGGCAGCGGGTGATCGAATCGACGATCCGCGAAAAGCTCCCGGAAGGCTTCCAGCGCGCCGAATATCTCCACGCCCACGGCATGGTCGACATGGTCGTCCACCGGAAGGAGCTGCGCGCGACGCTGGCCCGCCTGGTCCGCTACCTCACCCCGGACCGCGAGGCGGCGTGATGAACACCCGATCCTCCCCGGGACGGGGAGGGGGACCAGCCGGAGGCTGGTGGAGGGGGGTATCCGGAGGACGCGCGGGCGATGAGCCCCCTCCACCACGGCCTTCGGCCGCGGTCCCCCTCCCCGTCCCGGGGAGGATCTAGACGTGCCCGACCGCGCCGTCTCCTCGCACCCCGGCGTCCAGCGCCAGCTCGACCGGCTCGGCACCCTGTCGCCGGGCGCGGACACGCTCGGCCTCGAGCGCGTCTCCGTCCTCGCCGCCCGCCTCGGCCATCCGGAGCGCGCGCTGCCCCCGGTCTTCCACGTCGCCGGCACCAACGGCAAGGGCTCGACCTGCGCCTTCCTGCGCGCCGGGCTCGAGGCGGCGGGCCTCAAGGTCCACGTCTACACCAGCCCCCACCTCGTCCGCTTCAACGAGCGCATCCGCCTCGCCGGCAGCCTGATCGCCGACGAGGCGCTCGCGGCCCTGCTCGAGGAAGTGCTCGACGCCGCCGACGGCATCCATCCGAGCTTCTTCGAGGCGACCACCGCCGCCGCCTTCCTCGCGTTCAGCCGCATTCCCGCCGACGCCTGCGTGGTCGAGGTCGGCCTCGGCGGGCGGCGCGACGCGACCAACATCCTCCCCGCCCCCGCCGTCTGCGGCATCGCCCAGCTCGGCCTCGACCACCAGGCCTTTCTCGGCGCCCGGCTCGAGCAGATCGCCGCCGAGAAGGCCGGCATCGCCAAGCCGGGCGTGCCGCTCGTCACCGAGCGTTACCCGGACGCCCTCGCCGCGCCGATCGCCGCCGCCGCCGAGCGGGCCGGCGCCGCCTGGCATCCGCGCGGCGCAAGCTGGGATGCCGAGGCGGTGCGCGGCCGCCTGCTCTATCGCGACGACGCGGGCGCGCTCGACCTCCCCCTCCCCCGCCTGCCGGGCGCGCACCAGGCCGGCAATGCGGCGCTGGCGACGGCGATGATCCGCCACAAGCAGGCGGTGCCGGTCGGCGAGACCGCGCTCAGGGCGGCGATGGGC
>JBKBVA010000025.1:0-15670 GCA_046289665.1 Allosphingosinicella sp. | reverse complement strand
CCTCCGCGCCGCTTTGGCGGGCGGGGGACGGGCGGTTTCCGCTCAGCGCCAGGCGGTGAGCGCGCCGTTGTCGTGGAGGATGTACATCGTGCCGCCGGCGACCACCGGCGACAGCTTGATCGGCGCGCCGGTCGACACGGTGGACTGGATCGCGCCGTCATAGGGCGAGACGTAGGAGACGTGGCCGAGCGAATTGGCGACGATCAGCCGGTCCCCGGCGAGCACCGGCCCGGTCCAGGCGACACGGCCCTTCTCGTCCTTCATGTCGCGCCAGCGCGGCAGCTGGGTCATCCAGCGAATCTTGCCGGTGGAGCGCGCGATGGCGAGCAACTGCGCCTCGTCGGTGACGACGAAGATCCAGTCCCCGGCCACCCAGGGCGTCGAGATGCTGGCGACGTTGATCTCCCAGATGCGCTGGCCGGTGATCAGCTCGATGGCGACCATGCGGCCGCCCTGGCCGACCGCATAGACGCGGCCCTGGTCGATCACCGGATCGGCGTCGATGTCGGAGAGCGAGGTGACGGTGGTCGAGATGCTGGTGCGCGACAGAGCGTCCTGCCACACCGGCTGGCCGTTCTCGTAGCGATAGGCGTGGAGCTCGCCCGAGGAGAAGCCGGCGACGACCGTGCCCTGCGCGGCGGCCGGGGCGGCGGTGCCGAACACGCCGGCCAGCTCGACCGCGCCCGCGCCGGTCCAGCGCACGGCGCCGTCGGCCGGGTTGAGCGCGAACATCTGGTTGTCCTGCGTCACCACGTAGACGTTGTCGTTGGCCACCGTCGGGGCGCCGCGCAGCGGGCCGCCCGGGCGGACCATCCAGGCGATCGCGCCGCTGTTCGCGTCGAGCGCGGCGGCATAGCCGGCGCCGTTGGTCGCATAGAGGCGGCCATTGTCGTAGGTGACGCCGCCGCCGAACAGCACGCTCGACGGCGCGTTGTCGCCGCGGACCTGCGAGGACCAGACGGTCGCGCCGCTGTCGGCGCTGAACGCGCGCACCACGCCCTGCGTGTCGATGGTGAAGACCTTGCCGTCGGCCACGACCGGCGAGGCGGCGAGATGGCCCTTGTTGCTGCTGCCTTCGCCGATGCCGACCCGCCAGGCCTGCGCCGGCGCGGCGGAGAGCGCGAGATGGCCCATCGACTTGGCCGCATTGCCGCCGGGCTGCGCCCAGGCCGCATTGTTCTGGGCCGGGGGCAGGGTGACGGCCACGCCCGCCAGTGCCGGATCGACCTCGATCGAGGCTTCGGCGGAGAGCACCGGAATGCGCTCGCCGACCGTCGGGGTGACTTTCTTGTCGCCGTTGCCGAAGACGCCGCAGCCGCCCAGCATGGACGCCGCCGCGAGGCCGAAGATCAGTCGCTTCATTGAGTACCTTCCTGGTTTTCGCTCGCCGGATCCTCGATCGCGTCCACGCCGAGCGAGCCGGCCATCTGGACGGCGCGCGCGCGGATCGATTCGGGAACCTTCCGGTCCTTCGCCAGCTGGGCGAAGATGCCGGCCGCGTCCTGCGGCCTGTTGAGCTTCAGATAAGAAATGGCCACCATCTCGCCGGCGCTGCCGAACCAGGCGCTTTCCGGCACGGCGAGGGGCTTCAGCCGGTCGACCACCGCCTGCGGCGGCAATTTGTCGAACTGCAGCGCCGTCATCCGCACCGTCGCCAACTCGCGATAGGGCTTCGCATAGTCGCCGCCGTCGGCGATCTGCTGGAACAGCTTCGCGGCGCCGTCGAGGTCGTTCGCCTCGATGGCGAGATCGGCCTTGGTGATGAGCGCGGCGGCGCGGTAGCCGGGCAGATCGGAGGCGGCGAGCTGGTCGAGCTTCTCCTGCGCGCCGGCCTTGTTGCCCGACGACACGGCCTCGAACGCCTCGATCAGCGTCTGGCCCTGCGCGCCGGCCTGCTTCTCCTGCCGGTCCTGCCACCAGATATAGCCACCGATCGCGGCGAGCAGCAGGACGATGCCGAGCATGGCGAGCTTACCGTAGCGGTCCCACCAGCTGCGCATCTGGTCGCGGCGAAGCTCCTCGTCGACCTCGCGGTAGAAGCTCTCATTGTCCACTGGCTTGATGGCCAAGCAAATTCTCCAATTCCACGCGCCGCGGCCGTGCGAGCCGCTTTCGCCTACCCAATCGATACCCAGGATGAACGAAGGATCGCCGCCCCGACAGCTTTGGCTGCCTCCTCTACCGGGAGGCGCGCCGTGGGGGAAGAGGCTTCACTTTTTGGCGCGGTAGATTTGGTCCTCGGTCGGGAAGGTGCGCCCCCGCACTTCGCCGGCGAAGGCGGCCGCCGCCGCCTCGATCCGCCCGGCCATGTCGTCGTAGCGCTTCACGAAGCGGGGCGTGCGCTCGAACAGGCCGAGCATGTCCTCGGTCACCAGCACCTGGCCGTCGCAGGCGAGCGAGGCGCCGATGCCGATCGTCGGGCAGGCGACCGCCTTCGTCGCCTCGGCGGCGATCTCCTCCATCACGCCTTCGAGGACGAGCAGGAAGGCGCCGGCCTGCGACACCGCCTTGGCGTCGGCGACGATCTTCCTCGCCTCGGCCTCGTCGCGCCCGCGCGCGCCGTAGCCGCCCAGCGCGTTCACCGCCTGGGGGGTGAGGCCGACATGGCCGACCACCGGAATGCCGCGGGCGGTGAGGAAGGCGATCGTCTCCGCCATCGCCTCCCCGCCTTCCAGCTTCACCGCCGCCGCGCCGGTCTCCTTGAGGATGCGCGCGGCGCTGGCGAACGCCTGCTCCGGGCTCGCCTCGTAGGAGCCGAACGGCATGTCGACGGCGACCACGGAGTGCCAGGAGCCGCGCACCACCGCCGCGCCGTGGGCGCACATCATGTCGAGGCTGACCGGGACGGTGGAGGGAAGGCCGTAGATCACCTGCCCCAGGCTGTCGCCGACGAGGAGGATGTCGCAATGCGGATCGAGCAATTGCGCCATCCGCGCCGTATAGGCGGTGAGCATGACGATCGGCTCGCCGCCCTTCATCGCCTGGAGCCTGGGGACGGTGAGCCGCTTGACCGGTGCCGGCACCGGATGGGCGCGGCTGGTCGAGGTGTCGAGCGAGTGGGTGACGGACATGACGCGCCTCATAGCCGCGCGCGCCGCGCTTTGCCAGAAAGCCGCGTCCGGCCTGGGCCGCGCCGGTTGGGCGCGGAAAGAGGGGGCGCCGGGGCCGGGCGCGAATTGGTGGTTTACTCGGCGTTCACGACTGGTCTGTGCACCCGATACTCTTCCCTCGACTGCTCGGGCGTAGTATTATCCGGCCCACGACTTACCGGGGGAGAAGAGAAATGGGCATTTTCAGAAAGTTGGTTGCGGGCCTGTTGTTCGCCGCGGCGGCCGGGGTCTTTCACGCCGCGCCCGCTTCGGCGCAGGCGACTCGCACCTGGGTCTCGGGCGTCGGCGACGACGTCAATCCGTGCAGCCGCACCGCGCCGTGCAAGACCTTCGCCGGCGCGATCTCGAAGACGGCGGCGGGCGGCGAGATCAACTGTATGGATCCGGGCGGCTTCGGGGCGGTGACGATCACCAAGTCGATAACCATCGATTGCGCGGACAGCCTCGGCTCGACGCTCGCGTCCGGAACCAACGGCTTCATCATCAACGGCGCCGGCATCAACGTCACCTTGCGCAACCTGTTCGTGAACGGGGGAACGCCGGCCCTGCCTGGCCTGAACGGCATCCGCTTCCTGCAGGGCGCCACCTTGCACGTCCAGAACGTCGCGATCTTCAACTTCACCGCCGCCTCGCCGAACGGCTTCGGCATCCAGATCGCGCCGTCGGCCGGCCTGTCGGAAATCTACATCACCGACAGCTACATCTCGAACAACGGCGCGCCGGCGGCGGGCGGCGGGATCGAGGTGAAGCCGACCGGCAGCGGCAGCGCCCAGGTGATGATCCGCAACGTCCGCGTCACGAACAGCGGCAGCAACGGCTTCCGCTCCGACACGACGACGACCAGCGGTACGATCGTCGCGTCGATCGAGGACAGCGAATTTTCCGGCAACGGCCAGGGTATCGCGGCGGTGACCGGCGGCGCGGGTTCGCCGGCCAGCGTCGTCATGGTCAACGGCTCGGCATCGGTGAACAACACCAATTTCGGCATCATCGCCAACGGCGCCTCGGCCGTCATCCGGGTCGGCGACACCAGCATCACCGGCAACGGCACCGGCGTCCAGATTGCGGGCAGCGGCCAGGTGCAGAGCTTCGGCGACAACCGGCTGCAGGGGAACGCCAGCAACGGCGCCTTCTCGAGCACCATCGGCAAGAACTGATCAGGCGTTGCTGCCGCTGGCCTTGCGCAGGAAATGGCCGGCGGCAGCGCCCCGCAGCAGGGCGAGCCGATAGGCGTTGCGGACCTCGATTCGCTCCCAGCCTTCCTCCGGCCATTGCTCGACCAGCCGCTTCAGCCGTGGCAGGTCGAGCGCCCCGGCGGCGGCGGGCACCGCCTCGAGCCGCTCGATCTCCTCGCGAAGACGGGCGCGCGAGGCGGTCAGCGCCTCGTGCCAGTCGGCCGCCTGAAAGCCGCGGCGGGTCTCGCTCGTCACCTCCGGCGGCACCCGGCCGTCGAGCATTTGCCGCGCCAGGCCGCGGGGGCGGCCGTCCCCCAGCCACGCTTCGGGCGGGAATGAGAGGCAGAGCTCGATCAGGCGCCGGTCGGCCGCCGGATCGCGATAGTCGATGCCCCAGCCGGCGAGCGTGCCCTTGTTGTAATTGCCGAAGTCGGTGCCCTCGAGCAGGCTCAGCCGCGCCTCGATCGAGTCCGCGCGCGGGCGGTAGCTGAGGTCGAGCCCCCGCTCCGCCGCCCGCCGCAGCAGCGCCGGATCTTCGGCGAGCGTCGGGTGGATCGCGCTGTAGCCGGTGAGCGCGCGTTCGCGGCCCCTGGCGCGCAGGATCGCCCGCCACAGCCGGCGCGGCACGAACGGTCCCAGCGCGGCGGCGGCGACGCCCTCCCAGTGGCTGCCGCCGCGCAGCAGCAGCCGCGCCTCCCGGAGCAGCCGGACCAGGCGCCCCTGGCGCAGCAGCCGCGGCAAAGCGTGGAGGCCGGAATAGCTGAAGGTGGCATTGCCGAGGATGGCGCCGAGCATGACGCGGTGCCGCCGCGCCCTGGCCTCGTCCATGATCGCATCCACCCAGGTGCCGTTGCACAGGTTGAGATAGGGCCGTTCGTAGAGGAAGAAGGCGCGGTCGAGGCCGGCGAGCGGCGAGCGCCCGTCGCCCGGGACGCGGACATGCTCGACATTGGCGTAGAGCGCCGCCACCTCAGCGGCCAGCGGCCCCTCGTCGGCGAAGCGGCCGCGCAGCCCCGGATCGGGGAAGCCGGGGCGCGGCACCGCGGTGAAGGCGGTGACCCGTCCCCCCTCCCCCGTCAGCAGCCGCGCGGCCGTGGCGGTGACCGTCGAGCTGTCGAGCCCGGCGCTGAGCTGCGAAGCGACCCGCCCGCCGCAGCCGCGCAGCCGCGCCGCCACCGCCCGGTCCATCTGCTCGCGCATCGCCTCGGCATAATCGTCCGGCCGCTTGAGGCGCAGCGTCGCCGACGGCGGATGCCAGTAGCGGCGCGAGACCAGGCCCCCGGGGCCGACCTCGACGACATGGCCGCCGCGCACTTTCTCGATGCCGGCAAAGAAGCTCTCGCTCCCGGTCTCGGGCAGCAAGGCGATGAAGTCCGCCATCGCCTGCCGGTCCGGCGCCGGCGGGATTTCGGCGAGGGCGTGGAGCCCCTTCGGCATCGAGGCGAAGGCGAAGAAGCCGGGGCCGCGATGGTAGTGAAGCGGGCGCTGCGCGAACGGATCGCGGGCGAGCAGCAGCCGCCGCCGCGCCCCGTCCCACAAAGCGAGCGCGAAATCCCCCGCCAGCCGATCGAGCGCCGCCTCCTCCCACCGCTCGAACGCGCGCATCACCAACGCCGAATCGGCCAGCGCCGCCGCCTCCCCCGCGCCGATGCCGAGCGCGTCCGCCAGCCCCTCCCGGTCGTCGAGCCGGACGTCGGCCGCGAGCAGGAAACGCCCGCCGCCGCCGCGCACCGGCCCGCGGTCGAACCGGTCCTCCGGCAGGAGCGGATAGAGGGCCCGGCCCAGCGCGACCTCGCCCTCCGCGGCGGAGGCCGGCGCCTCCGGGCCGTAGAGGCGCTGCGCCTTCAGCATGCGCGCGCAGGCGGCGGCGGGCTCGGGCGAATCGCCATAGCCCCAGAGGCCGGCGAGCGCGGTCATGTCAGGCGGAGGGCGCGCCCGCGAGCGCGACCAGGCCGTCGCGTTCCAGCTCGCGCAGCAGCGCGATCAGCTGCGCCTCGCAGGTCTCGGGATCGACGTCATATTCCTCGAGCAAGGCGTCGCGCAGCTCGGAGACGCGCTTCGGCGCGTCCAGCATCGCCCAGATCCGCGTCGCCGTTCCGTTGAAGCCGTAACAGGTGCCGTTCTCGACGTGGAGCGCCACCATCTCGCCGTCGACTTCCGCCTCGATGAGGCCGCTTCTGCGGCTTGCAATCAACTCCTCGCCCACCGGCATCCCTTCCGCATTGATTTGGTGCGAACCGCCGCTATCGCCGAGCCGCCCGCCGACCGCAAGGAGAAGCGCAAGCCCGCGCCTGCGGACACGTGCGCTTCCCATTTGACAGCCGCTCGGCAGACTCGTTACTGACGCAATAACGAAGGTTCGCCCAGAGAGGGGATGTCATGACCGCTGCCCGTGAAGACCGCACCGAAACCATGCAGCTGGACACGCCCCGCCGCGCCTGGACCCGCCCCGCCGTGGAGCGGATCGAGGCGGGCAGCGCGGAGATCGGCAGCGACGTCATCACCGACGTCGGCGTCACCAAGTCCTGATCCCGTCCGGCGGGTCGAACCGCCGCCCGGGGAAGGCTTCTTCCCGTCGACCCTGACGGCCCGCCCTGCGCGGGCCGTTTGCGTATGTCCGGCTCGCGGAACGCGAAGACGGCCCGCCTGAGGCGGGCCGCTCGCTGCGCTTCCGGGCCGGCCGGGAGGCCCGGGACGCGGCGGCGCCCCGGGCCCGGCTCCCCTAGATGAAGAACTCGGTCGTCCCCGGCAGCGGCACCACCGGGTTGACCAATTCGATCAGATAGTCCTGGCCGGCCTGGTAGCTGCCGTCGCCGTCGGCGTCGACGAGCAGGAACGAGCGTCCCGCATAGTCGCCGGAGCTGGCGGTGAACAGCAGGGCCGAATTCGGATCGAGCGTCGCGTTCACCGCGGCGGCGAGATCGGCGTTGAAGCTCGCCGCGCTGAGCGCGCCCGACACCGAGCCGTCCCAGCCGGAGACCGTGCCCGGAAGGTCGATCCGGTCTTCCCGCCAGTCGAAGCCGATCACCTGGTCGAAATTGACGCCGGTCGAATCCGAAGCGCCGGTGTAGACGAAGGTGTCCGCGCCGCCGTTTCCGCGCAGATAGTCCCGCCTGCCGCCGCCCTGCAGCACGTCGTTGCCGGCGCCGCCGAACAGATAGTCGGTGCTGCCGCCGCCGAGCATGATCAGGCTGCCGTCGGTTTCGGCCTGGCCGTAGATCATCATCGCCTCGCCGTAGCGCAGGGCGCTGCCGTCGATGGTGAGCGTCTTGCCCGCTGCGACGGTGCCGTTGTGCAGGGTGAGGTTGTAGCTGTTGTAGCCGCTCGAGGCGGAGGAAAGCACGATCGATTCGACGTTGACCATGGTGTCCGCCTGGAAGCGGAAGCCGGCCGACATGGCGCCGGACAGGACCAGCTTGTCGCTGCCCTCGCCGCCGTCCATCCGGTCGCCCACCAGCTGGTCCAATGCCGTCGCGGTGAAGGTGTCGTTGCCGGCGCCGCCGTGGAGCGTGTCGGCGCCGAGGCCGCCGGCGATATTGTCGTTGCCGCCGCCGCCGGAGAGCGTGTCCGCCCCCTTGCCGCCGAACAGCCAGTCGCGATTGGCGCCGCCCTGGACGTTGAACGCGCCGTCATTTTCGGTCTGGCCGTAGAACATCAGCGTCTCGCCGAAGCGCAAGGCCGAACCGTCGACGCTCAGCGTCTCGCCGGCGGCGACGACGCTGTCGGTGACGGTGAGGTTGTAGCTGAAATAGCCCTTGCCCCCGGCCGAGCCGAGCACGATCGATTCGACGCCCGAGAGGATTTCCGAGGTCAGCCGGATGCCCGCCGAATAGCTGCCGGCGAGATTCACCCGGTCGTATCCGGCACCGCCGGAAATGCGGTCCGCGGCGGTGAACGTGGCGCCGAGCGTGAACGTGTCGTCGCCGTCGCCGCCGATCGCCGTGTCGTCGCCGCCTTCGGTGAGGATGAAGCTGTCGTTGCCGGCGCCGCCGTCGAGCACGTTGTTCGCGGCGTTGCCGGTCAGCGTGTCGTTGCCCGATCCGGTCGTCGCATTCTCGATCGTGACGCCGTTGGCGATGGTGTAGCCGCCATGGATGCCCCAGGCGTAGGACACCCAGCCGCCGCCGCCAAACTCGTATTTCAGCGTCGCGGGCCGGAGGTCGATATTGGCGTCGCGCGCGCCCTCATAAACCATCGTGTCGGTCCCGCCGGCATCCCAGATCGACTTGTAGGAGGTCGCCTCGCGGGTCTGGTTGCCGTTCTCATCGAACTGGGCGGTCTGGTTGACGTCCATCAGGGTGTAGACGTCGTCGCCGGTCGCCCACTCCTCGTTGACGCCGTATTTGTCCTGCATCACCGCGATGTCGAAGGCCATCAGGCTGCCGATATAGCCGTAGCCGGCGTTGGAGCTCGGCTGGCCGTAGGGCGATTCCTGCCAGCCGTCCTGGTAGGACATCATCGTGAAGACGCCCTGGTTCAGGTTGAAGTCGCCGAGCGTGTAGTTGAACGTGCTGACTTCCTCGACGCCGCGCATCACGCTCGAGCGGCCGCCATTGTCGTGCGGGTGCGACATGCCGTGGCCGTGGCCGAATTCGTGGATCAGGGTGCCAAAGTAGAAGCCGCCGGGGGCGAGGCCTTCCTGGGTCCAGCGTTCGTCGCCGGCATTATATTCGGTCTGGCCCTCGCTCGGCGTGTCGGGCGGGCTCATCCGGCCGAGCAGGCTCGCGCCCGGGCCGGGCGTGCCGTTATAGGTGACGACGACGATATCCGCGGCCCAGCGGTCCTCGGTCTCGATATAGAGGAGGTCGGCCGCTTTCTCATATTCGTCGAACACCGCGTTGAAGGCGTTCTTCTCCCACTGCTGCATGCCCTTGGCGACGATCGTGGTGGTGAGGTTCAACGGATCGGCCGCATTGTCGACGAACACCTCGCCTTCGCGGGCGAAGTAGACGTAGAGGACGTTCTTGCCGCCGATCTTGTTCTCGACCTCGTTGCCGGTCGGGCGCGGGCCTTCGGCATTGTCGGGGTTGCGCGACGTGCCGTCGAACTGGGTGCCCCAGTCCAGCGAATGGAGCGGGCTGTCGAGATCGTAATAGGGCCGGTAGGTCGAGATGCGGCCGAACAGCTGGTAGTCGCCGACGAAATCGCCATTGTCGTCGGGCACCGGCACTTCGTCATAGGAGCGGGCGTTGATGTAATAGGTGCCGCTCTCGGTCGCCGTGAAGGTGAGCAGGGCGTCGAGGCCCGAGGGCGTGAACGGCCCGCCGCCGTCGGCCTGGCTCAGCAGATTGCCGTCGGCGTCGTAGATTTCGAGATAGGCGTCGGCGAGCGGAACGCCGCTCGGGCCGTTGCGGGTCTGGTACTGGCCGAATTCGTAGGTGACGCCGGCCTGCAGCTCGACGCGGAAGAAGTCCTGATCGCCCGGCGCGTTGATCGTCGAGATGATCGGCGCGGCGCCGATGGTGAGGACGTGGGTGGTGCTCGTGTCGCCGGGGACGGTGTCGGTGACGGCGGCCGCGGCGGCGAGCTGCAGCGCGGTCGGGAGGCCGAGGGTGCTCAGCCGGTCGCCGACGCCGTCGGCGGGGAAGGCATCGGCGAAATAGCGCCCGTCTTCAGAGGGGCGGAAGTGGCTCGTCGCGGCGCCGAGGCTGCCGGCCCACATTTCGCGGACGAACGATTTGTCCTGATCGCAAACCCAGCACATGCATTATCTCCCTGTCGATTTCGAAAATAGAAGACGCGTACGATCCGCGGCCGCTCGCCATCCGGCTCGCGCCGCGGTCGGTCCCGGCGCTGTCAAGCGCGGTCCCTGTTCATGCTGTCGGATGGTCGTCCTGGGGCGTGGCGGCCGGACCCCCGCACCGTCTGCGGTGGGGCCTTCGGGTGAGTGAGAGGGGCCGGAGCCCCTGCACGTCCATTCACCAATGCATCGCCCTTCAAGTGCTTAGATGATGAAGAAGCCGTTAGGAGTTGGCGAGAACCCCCGGCCGGCGGGATGGTTCCAACAAAGGCGGTATCGCGCGGCTACCGCCTTGGAACGGCGCGGGTTTTCTCGCCGGCGCGGGGGCGCTTGGCTGCGCGCTCAGTTGGTCGGGGCGCGGCGGCGGTAGCTCAGCGCCTCGGCGACATGCACCCGCCCCACCCCGTCGGATCCGGCGAGGTCGGCGACGGTGCGCGCCACCCGCAGCACGCGGTGGAAGCCGCGGGCGGAAAGCCGCATCGCCTCCGCCGCCTGGGCGAGGAGGCGGCGGCCGGGCTCGTCGGGCGTGGCCACCGCATCGAGCAATTCCCCGTCCGCCTCGGCATTGGTGCGGATGCCGTGGTCCCCATAGCGCGCCGTCTGGACCGCGCGGGCGGCGCCGACGCGGGCGGCGACTTCGGCGGATCCTTCGGCGGGCGGCGGCAGGACGAGGTCGGCCGCCGCCACCGGCATGACGTCGACATGAAGGTCGATGCGGTCGAGAAGCGGGCCGGAGACCCGCGCCTGATAATCGGCGGCGCAGCGCGGGGCGCGCGAACAGGCGAGCGCCGGATCGCCGAGATGGCCGCAGCGGCACGGATTCATCGCCGCGACCAGCTGGACGCGGGCGGGAAAGCTGACATGCGCATTGGCGCGGGCGACCTCGACCCGCCCGGTCTCCAGCGGCTGGCGCAGCGAATCGAGCGCCTGGCGCTGAAATTCCGGCAGCTCGTCGAGGAACAGCACGCCGAGATGGGCGAGGCTGACCTCGCCCGGCCGCACCCTGAGGCCGCCGCCGACCAGCGCCACCATCGAGGCGCTGTGGTGCGGGGCGCGAAAAGGGCGGGTGCGGATCAGCCGCCCCTCGCTCAACGTCCCCGCGACGCTCGCGATCATCGACACCTCGAGCGCCTCGGACGGGGTGAGATCGGGCAGGATGCGCGGCAGGCAGGCGGCGAGCAGCGACTTTCCCGCGCCCGGCGGCCCCGTCATCAACAGGTTATGGCCGCCCGCCGCGGCGATCTCGAGCGCCCGCTTCGCCGTCTCCTGCCCCTTCACCTGGACGAGGTCCGGCCCCGCGCCGGGCGGCTCGGCCTCGCCGGGCGCGGGCGGCGTGAGAACCGCGCTGCCGCGGAAATGGTTGAGGAGGGCGATGAGGTCGGTCGCCGGCACGATCTCGACATCGCCCGCCCAGGCCGCTTCGGACCCCTGCGCCGCCGGGCAGATCAGGCCGAGCCCGCGGGCGGAGGCATGCATCGCGGCGAGCAGCACGCCGGGGGACGGCGCCACCCGCCCGTCCAGCCCCAGCTCGCCGACCGCGACGTAGCCGGCGAGCGTCTCGCGATCGACCGCGCCCATCGCCGCGAGCAGGCCGAGCGCGATCGGCAGATCGTAGTGCGAGCCTTCCTTCGGCAGGTCGGCGGGGGAGAGGTTGACGGTGATCCGCTTCGGCGGCAGCGCGAGGCCGATCGCGGCGAGCGCGGCGTGAACGCGCTCCCGGCTCTCCGCCACCGCCTTGTCGGGCAGGCCGACGACGAGGAATTTGGGGAGCCCCGCGGAAATCTGGACCTGGACCTCGACCGCGCGCGCCTCGAGGCCGAGGAACGCCACCGTGGCGACATGCGCGACCATTCACCCCCGATATATCCGATTCGGACCTGTTTCGATCCATAGTCGCCGAAAAGCGCGAATCCTGTCGCGGCGGCGGTTCGGCGCAGGCGCGGTTGCGCAGCGCGCGGGCGCTGCCCACATCCTTGCCCATGAACGTCCGGCAGAAATGGCTCGCCCTCGGCCGCATTCCGGCGGTGCGCACCGGATTGTTCGTGCTCGGCTGCCTGCTGATCCTCTCCGCGCCGCTGGTCGGGATCATACCGGGCCCCGGCGGCGTCGTGGTGTTCGCGGCGGGGCTGGCGCTGGTACTCAAGTATAGCGAGTGGGCGAAGCGGCAATATGTCCGCTTCAAGCGGCGCCACCCGAACAAGGGCGCCTGGGCCGACTGGGGGATGCGGCGGCCGAGCGCGCTGCGTCGCCAGGCGATCGAGCGGGTGCAAAAGGGGGAGGAAGGCGCGCGCCATGATTGACTTTCGCCTCCGCTTTGCCTATCCGCGCGCCGACGAGAGGCCGCCCGCTTTAGGCGGCCCTTTTAATTTTAGATTTTGAGGAATGAGCGATGAAGCGCACCTTCCAGCCGAGCAATCTCGTGCGCAAGCGCCGTCACGGCTTCCGGGCCCGCAAGGCGACCCCGGGCGGCCGCAAGATTCTGGCTGCCCGCCGGGCCCGCGGCCGCAAGACCCTGTCGGCCTGACCGCACTTACCCGCCGCGCCGATTTCCTGGCCGCCAATCGCGGCCGGCGCGCGCCCATGCCCGGATTCGTCCTGCTGGTCCGCCCCCGCGAGGACGGCGATCCGGCGATTCGCCTCGGCATCACGGTCACCAAGAAGATCGGCGGCGCCGTGGTGCGCAACCGGATGAAGCGGCGCTTCCGCGCGCTGGGCCGCGCGCTGCTGCCCACGCGCGCCGTGCCTGGGGCGGACCATGTGCTGATCGGCCGCGCGGGCGGCGTCGAGCGCGATTATGCGCAGCTTCGCGCCGAGCTCGAAAAGGCGCTGGCGAAGCTGAGACGATGATCGCGAAGCTGCTCATCCTGGTGGCGCGGGGCTGGCAGATCGGCCCGTCCCGGGTGCTGCCGCCGAGCTGCCGCTTCCAGCCGAGCTGCTCGGCCTATGCAATCACCGCGCTTCGGCGCTATGGGGCCATTCGCGGCGGCTGGCTTGCCGCGAAACGCCTGCTGCGTTGCCACCCCTGGGGGGGCTCTGGCCACGATCCGGTACCGTGAGGGGAATGAGGTGAGCGAACACCGCAACATGATTCTTGCGATCGTCCTGTCGGCGATCGTCCTGTTCGGCTGGGGCTACGTCACCGAGACCTGGTTCCCGACCGCCAACCCGCCCTCCACCAAGATCGTCGACGGCAAGCAGGTCGCGGTGCCCAAGCCCGGCGCCGATCCCGCCGCCGACGGCCCGGCCGCGGTCGCCGCCCGCCGCACCGCGATTCGCACGACGCCGCGCATCCCGATCGAGACGCCGCGCCTCCGCGGCTCGCTGGCGCTGCGCGGGGCGAGCATCGACGATCTCGTCCTCACCACCCACCGCCAGTCGCTCGCCAAGGATTCGCCGCCGATCCGCCTGCTCTCGCCGGCGGGCTCCAAGGAGGCCTATTTCGCGAGCTTCGGCTGGACCGGCGCGGAAGGCCGGGTGCCGGGTCCCGACACGCTGTGGACCGCCGACGGCGGCAAACTCACGCCCGATTCGCCGGTGCGCCTCAGCTGGGACAACGGCCAGGGCCAGCGCTACGAGATCACCCTGGCCGTCGACGACGGCTACATGTTCACCGTCACCCAGCGGGTGGCGAACGTCTCGGCCGGCGATTTCGCCGCCCAGCCTTATTCGCTGATCAGCCGCGCCCGCCCATCGGCGGATCCGGACAGCTGGACGATGCACGTGGGCGCGGTCGGCGTGTTCAACGGCGCCGCCAATTACGACTGGGGCTATGAGGACCTCACCGAGAGCGGCGACCAGAATTTCCGCTCGGACGGCGGCTGGCTCGGCTTTTCCGACAAATATTGGCTGACCGCGCTGGTGCCGGACCAGGCGAGCACGGTCGACGCCAAGCTGCGCCGCGGCCTTTCCGGCGGCTTCCAGGCCGATTTCGCCCCCGCCCCCGCCATCGCCGCGCCGGGCAAGGCGATCACCTACCAGTCCCGCTTCTTCGCGGGCGCCAAGGAGATCGACCTGCTCGAACGCTACCAGGATGCCGGCATCGCCAAGTTCGATAAGGCCATCGACTGGGGATGGTTCGAGTGGTTCATGCGCCCGATCTTCTCCCTCCTGAACTGGCTCTACGCCATGATCGGCAATTTCGGCGTGGCGATCATCTGCCTGACGCTGATCGTGCGCCTGCTGATGTTCCCGATCGCGCAGAAGCAGTTCCGCTCGTTCGCCGCGATGCGCGTCCTCCAGCCCAAGATGAAGGTGCTGCAGGAGCGCTACAAGGACGACAAGCCCAAGCTCCAGCAGGAGATGCTGAAGCTCTACCAGGAGGAGAAGGTGAACCCGATGGCGGGCTGCCTTCCGATCTTGATCCAGATCCCGATCTTCTACGCGCTCTACAAGGTGCTGATGCTCGCGGTCGAAATGCGCCACAAGCCGTTCGCCTTGTGGATCAAGGACCTGTCCGCCCCCGATCCGCTGACGCCGGTCAACCTGTTCGGCTTCCTGCCCTTCCAGCCGCCCAGCTTCCTCGCCATCGGCGTGCTGCCGATCCTGCTCGGCATCACCATGTGGCTGCAGTTCAAGCTCAATCCGCCGCCCGCCGATCCGGTGCAGAAGCAGGTGTTCGGCCTGATGCCGTGGGTGCTGATGGTGATCATGGCGCCGTTCGCGGCCGGGCTGCAGCTCTACTGGACGGTGAACAACATCCTCACCATCCTGCAGCAGAAGTGGCTCTACAGCCGGCATCCCGGCATGAAGGCGGCCGAAGCCGCGCCGGAGCCGGAGCCGGCGACGGCGCCGGCCGCGCCGGCCGCGCCGGCGGGGCGGAAAAAGAAGAAGTGAGCGAGGAGGCCGGCACCGGAACGCCCCAGGCGGAGGCGGAGGCGGAGGCGGAGCTGGACGAGCGCGCGCGCAAGCTCTTCTCCGGGCCGATCGACTTCCTGAAGTCGGCACCGGGGCTCCAGTTCCTGCCCGCGCCGACCATCCCGGAAGTCGCCTTCGCCGGCCGCTCCAACGTCGGCAAGTCGTCGCTCCTGAACAAGCTCACCAACCGCACCGGCCTCGCCCGCACCTCGAACACCCCGGGCAGGACGCAGGAGCTCAACTTCTTCGAGGTCGGGCGGCCGCCGGTCTTCCGCCTCGTCGACATGCCGGGCTACGGCTTTGCCAAGGCGCCGAAGGATGTCGCGCGCAAGTGGCGCTACCTGGTCAACGACTATCTGCGCGGCCGCGCGGTGCTGAAGCGCACTCTCGTCCTCGTCGACAGCCGCCACGGCCTGAAGGACGTCGACCGGGAGCTGATGAAGATGCTGGACGAGGCCGCCGTCTCCTACCAGCTCGTCCTCACCAAGGCCGACAAGGTGAAGGCGACCGAACTCGCCGAGGTCGAGGCGCGGACCGCCGAGGAAGCGCGCCGCCACACCGCCGCCTTCCCGGAGGTGATCGCCACGTCGAGCGAAGGCGGCATGGGGATCGAACGGCTAAGGCGCGCGGTGCTGGAAGCGCTCTGATCCGCCTCCCTGGGCGAGGCCTTGGGGAGGGGGACCACCCGGCGGGTGGTGGAGGGGTGAACGCCAGGGCCGCGGCCGTATCGCGCCGGAACCGGGCGCCGCCGCGCCTTCTGCCCCTCCACCAGCTTCGCCGGTCCCCCTCCC
>JBKBVA010000259.1:0-3905 GCA_046289665.1 Allosphingosinicella sp. | reverse complement strand
GGTCGAGGCGACGTTCGTGGTCGAGGCCGGCGAGGCAGGGTACGAGGAGCTCGGGGCGGGCTGGGCGGCGGCGGGCGGGTTCGGCTACTTCGACCCGCAGGGGGCGGCGGCCGCCGGCGCGGCGCGGCGGTCAGGGCGCCGAGGCGGCTTCCCGCGCATATTCGCCGATCTTGCGCGCCATCTCCGGATCCTGTTCGGCCGCGGCGGCGATCCTGTTGAAGGTCGGCGCGTCGAGATCGTGCCGTTCGACCGCGGCGGCCATCCTCGCCTGGGCCTCCGCCTCCAGGGCCTGCTTCTGCTCGGCGTTCGCCCCTTCCATGCGCGGAGCGAATTGCTGATCGATCCGGCTGAGCTCCAGCCACGCATTGGCGAAGCTGCGCAGCTGCTCGTCGCTGACGGCGGCCGCCTGCTGCGGCTGGGCCGCCGGTGCGGAAGCCTGGGCGAGCGCGGGCGACGCGAGGGTCAGCGCTGCGGCCGCGGCGGCACAACGTGCCGCTGTCTTCGAAACGATCATGTGAATCTCCGTATTCGTTCATCGGGTGCGCTGCGGCTCGATCGAACCGTCGTGCAGCGCAGGCGCCGCCGCGATCATCGCAGGCGACCAGGTCCGCCGGCGGAGCCCGAAGGCGCTTTCGCCGGCCGGGAGGAGGGTAAAGGCGGGGCGCGTGCGGGGGCAACCTCCTGGCCGTCCTAAGCGACGGCTCGGGCCGGGAGCGGGACGGACCGCGCCGCTCAGCGCCCGTAGGCCGCCCGCATCCAGCCGCGGGTGACGAGCACCTTGTCGCCGAGCCTGGCTTCGCGGAACAGCTCGGCGGCGAATTCCTGCGGGATGCCGATGCAGCCGTGGGTGGCGGCATCCGCCTCGACGCTGCTCTCGTGGATCGCGATCCCGTCCCAGGTCAGCCGCATCATGTACGGCATCGGCGCGCCGTAGAGGTTGGAGACGTGGTGGCGCTTCTTCTGGAGGATCGGGAAGACGCCGGTGGGGGTGGGCTTATCGTCGGCGCCGTAGATGATGTAGGTCCGCCCGATCTCGATCCCGCCGCGATAGACGTAGAGCATCTTGGCGGAGAGATCGACGACCACCCGGGTCGGGCCGGCGGGCACGCCGGTCGCATCCCAGACATAGTCGCGCGGCCCGAGCGGCCGGTCCGGCGACAGGATCCCGCGCACCGCGAAGTCGGACGGCACGGACGAGGCGTGGGCGGGGGCGGCGAGGAGCGTCGCGCCGAGCAGGGCCAGCGCGCAAAGGAGGGCCTTGGCCGCCCGCGAAACCGTGAGCTTGTCGGTCATGGAATCTCGGTCTCCCTTCGAATCGAAGGCCCGGTTATCCCCCTTCGGCACAGCCCGCCACCCGCCTGTGCCGGCTGTGCCGCGGCGGGACGGGAGGGAGCGCAACGCTGAATCGGCGGGCGCCTCAGCGCTCGAAGGTCATCTTCACCGTCTGGCGGTAGAGGCGCATCTGCCGGCCCATCAAGGAGGGCTGGCCGAGGATCTTGGCGAAGATCATCGCGCCCTCGACGATCACCGTGACATGATCGGCAAGCGCCTCGATGTCCACGCAGTCGCGCGGCGGGTGCCGCGCCGCGATCTCGTCGAGCCAGGCGCGGAAGCGGCCGCGCCAGGTGAGCACCGCCTCCTCGTTGATCCGCCGCACCTCGGCGTCGAACAGATGGTCCTGATAGGTGATGCTGGCGACGAGGCAGCCGGGATGGTGCTCGGGCAGGCCGTCCATCATCTCGGCATAGAGGTTGAGGAACAGAAGAAAGCTCTGCAGCGGATCGTCGCACAAAGCCTTCGCCCGTGCCGTCAGGCTGTCGAGGATCGCATTGTCCTCGGCGAGGAAGCGCTCGAGCAATTGCCGGGCGAGGTCGTTCTTGTCGCGGAAATGGTAGAAGAAGCCGCTCTTGGTGATCCCGGCCGCCTCGACCAGCTCCTCGATCGAGGTCGCGGCGAAGCCTTTGTGGATGATCGCGTCATAGGCGAAATCGAGGATGCGCTCGCGGGTCCGCTCGCCCTTCGTCCGGGGCGGTCCCTCGTCCGACTGTACCGCCGGTGCGGTTTTCGCGAGCAGGCGCTCGACCATGGCCACTCGTCTCCCCCACGAGTCCGGCCAAGTTATCACAGGCGCGGCATTTTTTCCACGCGGCGAAAAGAGACCGCGCGACCGCTAGAGGGGAGGGCGCCGGAAAAGCTAGTCAGCCGCCTCTTCGAGACCGGAGTGAAGAGGACGAAAGATGTTTGGGCTTTACCACTGGATCGCGCTCGGCCTGTTCGCCGGCTTCGCCGCGATCGACCTCGTCGCGAGGGCGCGGGCCTTTCCCGACGTCGCCTACTGGCGGTTGAAGGGCGTCGCCTTCATGCTGCTCTATTTCGCCGCGGCGACCTATGCGCCCTTGATGTGGGACGGCTGGCTCGGCGAGCACCGCCTTCTCGACGCGAACGCGCTTCCGTTATGGGCGCAGATCGCCGTCGCCTTCCTCGCGCTGCAGCTCGGCATCTACGTGTGGCACCGCACGATGCACAACACCGACCTGCTGTGGCGCTGGTTTCACCAGATGCACCACAGCGCCGAGCGGGTCGACATCTGGGGCGCCTTCTATTTCCACCCGTTCGACATGCTCGGCTGGGCGTTCCTCGGCAGCCTGGTGCTCGTGCTCGGCATCGGGGTCAGCGCGGAAGCGGCGATCGTCGTCGCCCTGCTCGCCACCTTCTGCTCGATGTTCCAGCACGCCAATATCCGCACGCCGCGCTGGCTCGGCTACATCGTGACCCGCCCTGAAAGCCACTCCGCCCACCACGAGCGCGGCATTCACGGCCGCAATTACGGCGACATACCCTTGTTCGACATGCTGTTCGGCACCTTCCACAACCCGGCCGAATTCACCGGCCAGGTCGGCTTCCACGAGGGCGGATCGAAGCGGCTGAAGGACATGCTGCTGGGAAGGAGCATCGCATGAGCCGGCTGCTTCTCGCCTGCGCCCTCGCTTTGGCCCTCGCCGCGCCGGCGGCGGCGGCTCCGCCCCCGGCCGCGGCCGTCCCGATCGACCAGGACGGCTGGACCGAGCGCAAGCAGCGCCTGACGCTGCCGAACGGGATCGAAATGGCTTGGGTGGAGCTCGGCGATCCGCAGGGCGAGCCGGTGCTGCTCCTCCACGGCTACACCGATTCCAGCCGCGTCTGGACGGTGCTGGCGCCCTGGCTCGACAAATATCGGCTGCTCATCCCCGACCAGCGCGGCCACGGCGCGTCGAGCGCTCCCGAATGCTGCTATGCCATCGCCGATTTCACCCACGACGCGGCGCTCTTCCTCGACGCCCTCGGCATCGAGAGAGCGGCGGTGGTCGGTCACTCGATGGGCAGCATGATCGCCCAGCGCCTCGCCGCCGAGCATCCCGAGCGGGTGACCCGGATCGTGCTCGCCGGCTCGACCGCGCTGGCGCCGGTCAAGCGCGGCGACTGGCTGTGGGAGAAGATGGCGGCGCTGAAGGAGCCGATTTCGTCCAACACCGAGTTCCTCGAGGAATGGAGCTATGCGGCGACGCCGACGCCGGTCGACCCGGTCTTCGTCCGCCGCATGGATGCGGAGGTGGCGCGGGTGCCGATGCAGGTGTGGCGCGGCGTCATCCGCGATCTCGCCGACGTGCCGGTCGGCCGCTTCGCGGCCGAGGTGAAGGCGCCGGTGCTGATCCTGTCGGGCGGCAAGGACGTCCTGTTCCCGGCCGAGCATCACGCCTCGCTCGTCGCGGCCTATCCGTCCGCCGAGGCGCGGGTGTTTCAGGCGCTCGGGCACAATCTCGTCGTCGAGCAGCCGCACGAACTCGCACCGGTCATCGACCGGTTCCTCTCCGGCGAGTGACGCGGGCGCCGAAGGCCAGTGGAGCCGGGCTGTGGCGGGTCAAATG
>JBKBVA010000258.1:0-3911 GCA_046289665.1 Allosphingosinicella sp. | reverse complement strand
TCCTCCCCCATCGCGATCAGCGGCTCGATCTCGGCTTCGAGCTGCTGCGCCTCGCCGGCGACCGGGATCTGGGCGAGGATCTGGTCGAGCGCGCGGGCGAGCTGCGATTCGGTGCGCGCCGGGGTGAGGTCGGCGACGAGCTGGCCCTGGAAGATGGCGTAGACGGTCGGGATGGACTGCACCCGGAACTGGGCGGCGATGATCTTGTTCGCCTCGACGTCGATCTTGACCAGCTTGACGCCCTTGTCGGCGTAATCGGCGGCGACCTTCTCGAGGATCGGCCCCAATTGCTTGCACGGCCCGCACCAGTCCGCCCAGAAATCGAGGATGACCAGCGAGTCCATCGACGGCTCGACGACATCCCGGCGGAACGTCTCCAGCGCCTCCTTCTCGGCCGCGCTCATACCCAAAGTCGCCACGTCACAATCTCCAGCGGGTCGCCTGTCTCCTGCGCCCTATGTGGGAAAGCCACCATGTCTGCCAACCCCATGGTTGGCGCGCGGCGAAAAGGGGCGAGGATTGGGGCTTGCCGGGCTGCAAGGTGCATGCTAGCAGCCGCCGCCTTACCTCAGCCGCCCCCGGGCGGCGCGGTCCAGAGCGGGCGTAGCTCAGGGGTAGAGCACAACCTTGCCAAGGTTGGGGTCGAGGGTTCGAATCCCTTCGCCCGCTCCAGTTTTCATGCGGCTTGCGCGCGGTTTCCGAAGGGAGACCGGCGCGCCGCCTCCCGGAGACACATCGGTGCTGACTCTCGCCCTTCTCCTCGCGGCGGCGCAGCCCGCCACGTCCGCGGCACCGCCCCGCTCCTTCGTCCCGCCGGTGAACCAGCAGGCGGTGAAGGCGCTTCCGTCCGGCCTGCGCATCGAGCGGCTGGCGCCGGGCACCGGGCCGTCGCCGACGCTCAGCGACATGGTGCTGGTCCTCTACGAAGGCCATCTCGCCGACGGCACCCTGTTCGACGCCAGCGCCAAGCCCGTCGCCTTTCCGGTCGCGGGGCTCATTCCCGGCTTCACCGAGGCGCTCCAGCACATGCAGCGCGGCGGGCGCTACCGCTTCTGGATCCCGGCCGCGCTCGCCTATGGCGCGGAGGGCGCCGGCGGCGGCGCGATCCCGCCCGATGCCGAGCTCGAATTCATCGTCACGCTGATCGACTTCCGGCCCGCCGAACCGGCGCCGGCCCCGCAGGCGCCGGAGACCCCGCCGGAGGGTTGAGCGGAACGCATCCGGCGCGGCTCCGTTCTGTAGCCGCCCCGGCAGGGCGCGGCACGGCGCCGCGGGCCGCCGCGGCCGTGTCCCGCGGGTTTATGAACACACTCGATCGATTCGACTCATCCTTGTTCGAGCCGCATCTCGAAGCGGTCGAATTCTACGTCGAAAGCCTCGCCCTGCTGAAGGAATCGGGCATCCCGTTCCTGCTGTCGGGGACCTTCGCCCTCTCCTGCTTCACCGGCATCAGCCGGCCGACCAAGGATCTCGACGTCTTCTGCAAGCCGTCGGACGCGCCCAAGATCCTCTCCTTCTTCAAGGCGCGCGGCTACGACATCGAGATGGAGGACGAGCGCTGGATCGGGAAGGTCTGGCGCGGCGAGCATTTCTTCGATGTGATCTTCAACATCTCCTCGGCCTCGATCCCGATCACCGACGAATGGTTCGCCGAGCCCTATGAGGCGGAGGTGTACGGAACTACGGTGCGGGTGACGCCGCCCACCCAGTTCATCCTCTCCAAGCTCTTCCTCCAGACGCGCTACCGCTACGATGGGGCGGACATCGTCCACACCATCCTCGTCAAGCATGACGAGATCGACTGGACGTGGCTGCTGTCCAACATGGAACTCTATTGGGAGGTGCTGCTGATCAACATCCTCAATTTCCGCTTCGTCTACCCGACCGAGCGGGACCGTATTCCGCGCTGGCTGTACGAGGAGCTGATCGGGCGCCTCAAGGCGCAGGACCAGATGCCGCCGGCCTCGATCAAGATCTGCCGGGGCCGCCTGATCAGCCCGACCGACTACGTCATCGACGTGACCGAATGGGGCTTCGCCGATGTGGTCGGCAAGGGAGTAGACGAGAAGCATGAACGACCAGCAGCGCACTGATACCATCACCCTCGCCGCGATCGGCGACCTCCACGTCACCGAGACCTGCCACAATCGCTACCGCGACATGTTCCGGGAAATTTCCGAGGCGGCCGACGTCGTCGCGCTATGCGGGGACCTCACCAATTTCGGCAAGACCAGCGAGGCCGAGATCCTCGCCGAAGACCTGCGCCACTGCACGATCCCGACGGTCGCGGTGCTCGGCAATCACGATTACGAATGCGGCCAGCCCGAGGAAGTGGAGAAGATCCTCCAGTCGGCGGGCGTCACCATGCTCGGCGACCAGGCGGCGGTGGTGGAAGGCGTGGGCTTCGCCGGCGCCAAGGGTTTCATCGGCGGCTTCGGGCGCGGCGAGCTCGGCTCGTTCGGCGAGGAGGCGATCAAGACCTTCGTCGGCGAATCGATCGACGAGGCGCGCAAGCTCGAAAACGCGCTCCGGTCGCTGCGCACCGAGCGCACCGTCGCCGTGCTCCATTACGCGCCGGTGGTGGAGACGGTGGAGGGCGAGCCGCTCGAAATCTTCCCCTTCCTCGGCTCCTCGCGCCTCGCCGACGCGGTCGACCGGTTCGAGAACGTCAAGGCGGTGCTGCACGGCCACGCCCATCGCGGCACCTACGAAGGCCGCACCTCGCGCGGCGTCCCCGTCTACAATTGCGCCCAGTTCGTGCTGGAGCCGCTCTTCGGGCGGCCCTACGCCTTGTTCGAGATCTGATCCCGGGCGCCGGCGGCTCCCGGCCGGCAGTCACCGCCGTCTTCCTTCCCGTCGCCCCAGCGAAGGCTGGGGCCCATGCAGACTCCCCGCCTCGCCTGCCTGTTCAGCATGGATGCCAGCCTTCGCTGGCATGACAGTGGACGGGGGAGCTAGTTTGTGGGGGTCGGCTGTTGCGCGGGCGGGGGCGCCGGCTGGGCGAGGGCCTGCGGCGTGCGCGGCTCGAGCAGGGCGGCGGTCTCCAGCGTGTCGAGGGCGCGGCGAGCGAGCACGTAGCGCCGCGCATCCGCGATCCACGCCGCGGCCTTTTCGCGGCCGGGCAGGCGCAGCACCTCGGCGAGCGCGACGTCGACCTGGCCGGTCTCCAGCCGCCGCTCGGCGCGCTGCAGCCGCTCGGCGGGCATGGTCGACGGCGTGCCCTGCTTGCGCACGGTGACCATCCCGGAAAGCTCGGCCTTCAGCGCATCCCACCAGCCCTGCTCGGGGCCGGCGCCGGTCAGCTGCGGCCGGACGTCCTTCAGCCCTTCCTGCAGGTCCTGCAGCGTCACCGGCTGGCGCGCGGCGGTGAGGACGGTGGCCACCGCCTGCGGCTGGGTGTTGCCGAAGCGCTGGCGCAGCAGCGCCTCGAGATAGCCGAGCGACACGCCCCGATCGAGCGCGCGGCGGGCGGCGAAGGCGACCAGCAAGCCCTCGGCCCGTTCGGCATTGCCGACGGCGGCGCGCGACTGGGCGTCGAGCTCGGCGAGCTTCTCCTCGACGCGGTTGACGCGGCGGGTGATCTCCGGATCGATGACCAGCCGTTCGGCCTTGGCCGGCGCGGCGGCGGGCTCGGGCGGCAGCTCCGGCTCCACCGCGATGGTCGGCGCCGGCGCCTGCTGGACGGGCGCGGGGGCGGGGGCGACGCCGAGATAGCGCGCGGCCGGCTCCCAGCGCGACAGCAGCCAGCCCATCGCGATCAGGCCGAGCAGGAAGGCGGCGAGCGGGATCAGCAGCATCGGTGCGATCCCGCGCTTCGGCTTCGTCCCGCTTTGCGCCGGCGCGTAATCCATGCTCATTCACCCGGTCCCGTCTCGCCAAGCGGCGCACTCTGGCACAACTTAGCGGCAAGC
>JBKBVA010000257.1:0-3922 GCA_046289665.1 Allosphingosinicella sp. | reverse complement strand
CGTTCGGGCAACTTCTCGTTTTCCTTCGTGACCCGTTGCCCGGGCTTCTGGCACTTGGGACAGCAGGCCGATTCCTCCACCGGCCTTACTTGCGGATCGTCGGCCAAGTGCTCTTCGAGCATGAAGGCCGCCAGCTCGCGGGCGATGAGGGGCCCCGTGGGGCCGTCCCGCAGGTTTATGTCGACCAGCGCCACGTCGGGCCGCTCCGCCGCCAGCGCGACCGCGCCGTCATAGTCGGCGACGACGCCGATCACCTTATAGCCGTGCGCTTCCAGCGCGTGCTCGAGCTCGAGCCCGATCAGGAACTCGTCTTCGACGATCAGGACCCTGGCGCTCAATCTCGTTCTCCTTGGCACCCCCGAACGGACGGAGGCTCGCGAAGTTGCAGCAGCCGCGCGGATCTGGTTCGCCGGCCGGCCGGTCAGGCCGGCAGGCGGTTTGCGGGCGGGTAAAGGCGCAGCCGCAGCTGCTTTTCGATCTCGATCACCGCGAAGAAGGCCGCACCGCAGACGACGATCAGCAGTCCGTCGAGCAGGCCGATCGCCCTGGTGCCGAAAACGCCCTGGAGCACCGGCGCATAGGTGACGGCGAACTGCGCCGGCAGGATGATTGCGAGCGCCGCCCAGACGGCGCGCGTGCCGCGCACCGCCCGCCAGGTCAGGGACGTGCCGTGGATGTTGCGGATGAAGAAGAGGTGGAAGATCTCCAGCACCACCAGCATGTTGACTGCCATGGTGCGGGCCAGCTCCACCTCGTAGCCGCGCTCCATCGCATAGAAGAAGATGCCGAAGACGAAGGCCAGGAACAGGCCGGACACGAAGAGGATGTGCCACACCAGCGCGCCGCCGAGCAGCGGCTCGTGCCGTCGGCGGGGCGGCCGCCGCATCGTGTTGGCCTCGGTCGGCTCGAAGGCCAGGGTGAGGCCCAGCGTGATGCCGGTGATCAGGTTGATCCAGAGGATCTGCACGGCGCTGACCGGCAGGGCCATCCCGGCCAGCAGGGCGACGACGATGGTGAGCGATTCCCCCGCATTGGTCGGCAGCGTCCAGCTGATCACCTTGCGGATATTGTCGTAGACGGTCCGTCCCTCCCGTACGGCGGCGACGATGGAAGCGAAATTGTCGTCGGCGAGGACCAGGTCCGCCGCCTCCCGCGCGGCGTCGCTCCCCTTGCGGCCCATCGCGATGCCGGCGTCGGCGCGCTTCAGCGCCGGCGCGTCGTTCACCCCGTCGCCCGTCATCGCCACCGTCAGCCCGTGCGCCTGCAGGGCGGTGACCAGCCGAAGCTTGTCTTCCGGGCTGGTGCGCGCGAACACGTCGGTGTCGAGGACCGCTGCCGCGAGATCGCTGTCGCTCATCCGGGCCAGCGCGCTGCCGGTCAGCACCCGGTCGGCGTGGAGCAATCCGATCTCGCGGCCGATCGCGGAGGCGGTCGCGGCATGATCCCCGGTGATCATCTTGACGCGGATTCCGGCGGCGACGCATTCCGCGACGGCCGCGATCGCCTCCGGGCGGGGCGGATCGATGAACCCGACCAGCGCCAGCATGGTGAGCCTGTTCCGCAGGACGGAGGCGTCCAGCGCCTCGCTCCCGGGCGGGGCCGTTGCCGTCGCGAAGGCGAGGACGCGGCGCCCGCCGCCGGCGAGTTCCTCCACCTTTTCGTGCCAGTAGCTGGTATCGAGCGGCTCGACGCCGCCGTCTTCGGCGCGCTGGTCGGCGCACAATGCGAGGACCTGCTCGGGTGCGCCCTTGACGCTGATGATCGCCCGGGCGTCCGCGCCCGCGTCGAGCGTCGCCATGTAGCGGTGGCGGCTGTCGAAGGGAATTTCGGCGAGGCGCCGCCAGCCATGCGCCGGGATGCCGCCTTCCGGGTCGAGCTTGCCCGCCAGCGCGAGCAGGGCGCCCTCCATCGGATCGCCGGCGACCTCCCAGCCGCCCTCCTGCCAGTGGAGGACGGCGTCGTTGCACAAGGTGGCGACGTGGGCCAGTTCGAGGAGCGGCCGGCGGCCGCGAACCTCCACCGGATCGGCGCCCGCCGTCACCGCGCCTTCGGCCGCATATCCCGCCCCTGCGACCGAATAGACCTGCCCGGCCGCGGCGATGGCGGTGGCGACCATCTCGTTGCGGGTCAGCGTGCCGGTCTTGTCGGTGCAGATCACGGAGACCGCGCCGATGGTCTCGATCGCCGGCAGGCGGCGGACGATGGCGTTGCGCCGCGCCATCGTCTGGACGCCGATCGCCAGCGTGATGGTGAGCGTCGCCGGCAGCCCTTCGGGAATGGCGGCCACCGACAGGCCGACCACCGTCATGAAGGCCTCCTCGAACGGCAAATGCGCGACCGAGGCGCTGTAGGCGAGCAGCAGCCCGGCGAGCGTCAGGATCAAGAGCGACAGCCAGCGCGCGAACCCGTCCATCTGCCTGACCAGCGGCGTGGTCAGCGTTTCCACCCCGGCGAGCATGCCGCTGATCCGGCCGATCTCGGTGTCGGCGCCGGTCGCCACGGCGATGCCCCGCCCGGTGCCTGCCGCGACCAGGGTGCCGCCATAGCTCATCGAGTGGCGGTCGCCGAGCGGCGCATCCGCCGCGGCCGGCGCGACGTCCTTCTCCACCGGGATCGACTCCCCGGTCAGCACGGCCTCCTGGACGCGCAGCCCCTGCGCCTCGAACAATCGAAGGTCCGCCGGGACCTTCTCGCCGGCTTCGAGCAGGACGACGTCGCCGGGGACGACGTCGGCGCTGGCGATGACCTGGCGCCGCCCGTCGCGCAGCACCGACGTGTGCGGCGCCAGCATGCCGCGGATCGCGTCCATGGCCCGCTCCGCGCGCCCCTCCTGTATGTATCCGATGAGCGCGTTGGCGATCACCACTGCGACGATGACGCCGGTATCGACCGGATGCCCGAGCGCGGCGGTCACGCCCGCCGAGGCGATCAGCACGTAGATCAGGACGTTGTGAAACTGCTTGAGGAAGCGGAACAGGGCAGTCGGCCGTTTCGCCTCGGGCAGCCGATTGGGCCCGTATCGCGCCAGCCGCCGCGCGGCTTCGGCGGCGCCGAGCCCCTGCGTCCCGGCGTCGACCGCGCGCGCGGCCTCTTCCCATGCGGCGGCGTGGGGACGAAAGCTGGCCTTCTCGGTCACGCACGATCCTCGACACGTTGGGGCGGCGCCGGCGGGCGGGAGGACCCGCGAACCGCCGGCATCAGCGGCATGCCCGCCCGCCCCGGACGCTTCATTACGGGACTTCCCCTATCGGCGGCCCTGCCCGGATCCGACACCATGGCCTGAAGGAGGCCTGCGATGATCCGCGACATGATGCTGCAACTGACCACCTATCCGGCGCGAACGCCCGACGATGCGTTCGCCGCGCTGGTGCCGCTCGCGGAGCGCTTCGACGCGCGCGTGTCGGCCGCGCTCTGCCACGTCCACATCCCGCGCGTTTCCAACTTCCTCGCCGACAAGCTGGTCGGCGCCAACCAGGCGATCGCGCGCGAAAATGCGCTCAGCCGGGAGCATGCGCGCCAGCTCGCCGAGGCCTTCGCCGCCCGGCTTCCGGAGGCGAACCGCGGCGAGCAGCTCCTGATCGAGGCGACCACCTCCTGGGCCTATGTCGGCGCCGGTCTCCGGATCCAGCTTGAGCTTCTCGGCCCGGAATACTCGATGGAGTTCTCCTCGCTTTCCGCGGGCCTCAAGATCTTCCTGTCGAGGCAGGTCGCGGGCTCCGAGGGCGAGGATCTGGTGGAGAAGCAGAACGCCGAGCAGGGCCTCATGCCTGTGGTCGAGGACGAGGCCGGGATCTACGGCTACACCGACGAGAACCGGCACACGGTGGAGGCCTTCAGGACAGGACGGATGCCCGCCGAGACCTTCGCGGACGGCGTCGGTGTGATGGAGATGCTGATGGGGCTCTACCGTTCCGCGGAACTC
>JBKBVA010000256.1:0-3931 GCA_046289665.1 Allosphingosinicella sp. | reverse complement strand
AGCGCGTCGAGATTGACGGCCATGGCGCGGCGCCACGCCTTCTGCGTGACCTTCGCGAAGGGCGCGCTCTCGGCCGCGCCGGCATTGTTGACGAGGATGGTGACCGGCCCCTGCGCCTCGCGGGCGAGCGCGAAGGCGCGGTCGACCTCGGCGCGGTCGGTGACGTCGGCTGGGGCGACCAGCGCGGAAGCAAGGGCCGCCGCCGTCTCCTCGAGCGGCTCCCTGCGCCTGCCGACCAGGGTCAGCTTCGCGCCTTCCGCGGCCAGCGCGCGGGCAATGGCGGCGCCGATGCCGGTGCCGCCGCCGGTGACGATCGCGTGATGGTGCTTCAGCCTCATGCCCTGAGCGCCGCCTCCATCTCGGCGGCCCGCTTCAGGTTGCGGGTGAGCTGGGCCTGGCCGCCGACATAAGGCGGCGGCACGTGGACACCGCGATAATCGTGCGCCGCGGCGGCGTGGAGGGTCCAATAGGGCTCGACGAGGTGGGGCCGGGCGAGGGCGACGAGGTCGGCGCGGCCGGCGGCGAGGATCGAATTGACGTGGTCGGCCTCGTAGATGTTGCCCACCGCCATCGTGGTGAGCCGGCCTTCGTTGCGGATCTGGTCGGCGAAGGGGGTCTGGAACATCCGGCCGTAGATCGGCTTGCAGTCCGCCCAGGTCTGGCCGGCGGAGACGTCGATCAGGTCGGCGCCGGCTTCCGCGAAGGCGCGGCCGATCTCCACCGCTTCGTCCGGCGTGACGCCGAGCTCGCCCATCCAGTCGTTGGCCGAAATGCGCACCGACATCGGCCGGTCGGCGGGCCAGGCGTCGCGCATCGCGCGGAACACTTCCAGCGGATAGCGGAGGCGATTTTCGAGGCTGCCGCCATAGTCGTCGGTGCGCTTGTTGTGGAGCGGCGTGATGAAGCTGGAGAGGAGGTAGCCGTGGGCGGCGTGGAGCTCGACCATGTCGAAGCCGGCCTCCAGCCCCATCAGCGACGCCCGAACGAATTCGTCCCGCACCCGGTCCATGTCGTCGCGCGTCATCGGCCGCGGCACCTGGTTGTCGGGCGACCAGGGCACGTCGGAGGCGGCCATGAGCGGCCAGTTGCCGCTGTCGAGCGGCACGTCATAGCCTTCCCAGCCGACCCTGGTGCTTCCCTTGGGGCCGGAGTGGCCGAGCTGCAGGCAGATCTTCGCGCGGGTGTGGGCGTGGACGTAATCCACGATGCGCTTCCACGCCGCGACATGGTCGGGCGCGTACATGCCGGTGCAGCCCGGCGTGATCCGCCCTTCGGCCGAGACGCAGGTCATCTCGGTATAGACGAGCCCCGCCCCGCCGGTGGCGCGCGAGCCGTAATGGACGAGGTGGAATTCGTTGGGGGTGCCGTCCTCGGCCGAATACATCGCCATCGGCGAGACGACGACGCGATTCTCGAGCTCCAGCTCGCGCAGCCGGAAGGGCGCGAACATCGGCGGGGCGGGCTGATTGACCGCCTCGCCGCGGGCGCGGGCCTGGAACCAGCGCTCGACCCCCTCCAGCCATTGCGGATCGCGCAGGCGCAGATTTTCATGGCTGACGCGCTGCGAGCGGGTGAGGAGGGAATAAGCGAACTGGATGGGCTCGAAATGGAGGTAGCGCTCCAGCGTCTCGAACCATTCGGTGGAGTTGCGCGCGCTGTTCTGGAGCTTCAGCACCTCGAGGTTGCGCTCCTCGCGATATTCGGTGAGCGCCTCCTCGAGCGGCAGGCCCGGCCGGTTCAGCACTTCGGCGAGCTTGATCGCATCCTCGAGCGCCAGCTTGGTGCCGGAGCCGATCGAGAAATGGGCGGTGTGGGCGGCGTCGCCGAGCAGGATCAGGTTCTTGTAGTGCCAGCGGTCGCAGATGATGCGGCGGAAATTGAGCCACGCCTCCGGCCCCGGCAGGTGCGCGGCGTTGGACATGAGCGCGTGCCCGTCCAGATATTGGGCGAAGATGCGCTCGCACAATGCGATCGCGTCCGTCTGGCTCATCCGGTCGAGGCCGAGCGCGGCCCAGGTCTCCGGCTCCATCTCGACGATGAAGGTCGAGAGGTCGTCGTCGAAGCGATAGGCATGGGCCCAGACCCAGCCTTCGGGCAATTGCTCGAAGGCGAAGGTGAAGGCTTCGAACGCCTTGTGGGTGCCGAACCAGAAGAATTTGTTCTTCCGCACCTGGATGTCGACGCCGAAGTGCGGCTCGTAGGCGGTGCGGATGCGGCTGTTGGCGCCGTCGGCGGCGATGACCAGGTCCCAGCCCGACCAGTCGTCGAGATCGGGGCTCGCCTCATGCTCGAAATGGAGGACGACGCCGAGCGCGCGCGCCCGCTCCTGGAGGATGTTCAGCAGCCGCTTGCGGCCGATGCCGATGAAGCCGTGGCCCGACGAGCGGATGCACTCGCCCCGTATGTGGACGTCGATATCGTCCCAATGGGCGAATTCGTCGCGAATCACCGCGCCGGAGACCGGGTCGTTCGCCATCAGATTCTCGACCGTCTGGTCGGAGAAGACGACGCCCCAGCCGAACGTGTCATCGGGCCGGTTGCGCTCGAACAGCTCGACCTCGTGCGCCGGGTTCCTGAGCTTCATCGAGATGGCGAAATAGAGGCCTGCAGGGCCGCCGCCGACGCATGCAATCCGCACTGTCTGTCTCCCAATTGCTTTAATGCTAAAATAATTCGATAGAAGGTGCAACCGGGATCGCACCGAGGAGGAGGAACCGATGGCCGAAGCCAGCATCGCCCGTTTCGACTGGGCGGATCCGTTCGCGCTCGACGCGCAGCTTTCCGACGAGGAGCGGCTCGTGCGCGACACCGCGCAGGGCTATGCGCAGGAGAAATTGCTGCCGCGGGTGACGAGGGCCTATCTCGACGAGGATTTCGACCGGGCGATCATGGCGGAGATGGGCGAACTCGGCCTGCTCGGCGCGACGATTCCCGAGCAATATGGCGGCGCGGGGCTCAACTATGTCAGCTACGGCCTGGTGGCGCGCGAGGTGGAGCGGGTCGACAGCGGCTATCGCTCGGCGATGAGCGTCCAGTCCTCGCTCGTCATGTACCCGATCTTCGCCTACGGCTCGGAGGAGCAGCGGACGAAATATCTGCCGAAGCTCGCCAGCGGCGCGTGGGTCGGCTGCTTCGGCTTGACCGAACCCGACGCCGGCTCCGATCCCGGATCGATGCGGACGCGGGCCGAGAAGGTGGACGGCGGCTACCGCCTGTCGGGCTCCAAGATGTGGATCACCAATTCGCCGATCGCCGACGTCTTCGTCGTCTGGGCGAAGTCGGACGCCCATGACGGCGCGATCCGCGGCTTCATCCTCGAAAGAGGCATGAAGGGCCTTTCCGCGCCGAAGATCGGCGAGAAGCTCTCCTTGCGCGCCTCGATCACCGGCGAAGTGGTGATGGACGGGGTGGAGGTGCCCGAGGCGGCGCTTCTCCCCAACGTCTCGGGCCTCAAGGGCCCGTTCGGCTGCCTCAACCGCGCCCGCTACGGCATCGCCTGGGGGTCGATGGGCGCGGCCGAGGCGTGCTTCGCGGCGGCGCGCGGCTATACGCTGGAGCGCAAGCAGTTCGGCCGGCCGCTCGCCGCCACCCAGCTCGTCCAGATCAAGCTCGCCGACATGGCGAGCGAGATCGCGCTGGGGCTGCAGGCGGCGCTGCGGGTCGGCCGGCGGCTCGATGCGGGCGAGCTCATCCCCGAGACGATCAGCCTCATCAAGCGCAACAATGTCGGCAAGGCGCTCGCCATCGCCCGGGTTGCCCGCGACATGCACGGCGGCAACGGCATCTCGGCCGAGTTCCACGTCATGCGCCACGCCGCGAACCTCGAGACGGTGAACACGTACGAGGGCACGCACGACGTCCACGGCCTGATCCTGGGGCGCGCGATCACCGGGATTGCGGCGTTTTGACGATGCGGGGCAGCCAGCGGCCC
>JBKBVA010000255.1:0-3936 GCA_046289665.1 Allosphingosinicella sp. | reverse complement strand
GCCAGGTCGACCGGCTGCTGCCGCCGCCGAGCGGCCTCCCCTTCCGCTTCCCCGACCAGGCGGTGGACCTCGCCGACGCCGCCGTCACGCTCGACACGCCCGCCGGCCGGCTCGGCATCGCGGTCGAAGGCAAGGGCAACCTCGCCGACGGCTTTCGCGGCGAGCTCGCCGCCATGTCCTCCGGCCTCGACCTCGGCGGCTGCGCGATCGACCGCCCGCGCGCCTATTGGAAAGTGGCGATAAACGACCTTCGCCCGAGCGTCGCCGGGCCGCTCACCGCCGCGCGCATCGCCTGCGGCGACTTCGCCGTCACCGATGCCCGGCTCGATGCGCAGGCGACGCTGGCGCAGGCGCTCGACGCCTGGCGGGGCAAGGGCGATGTGACGGCCGCCTCCGCCCGCTCGGGGCGCGACGGGCTGAGCGGCCTCACCGGCGCCCTCACCTTCGACGGCAATGCGCGGGAGACGGCGGGCACGCTCGGCATCGCCGCCGCCTCCGCGCGGCTGGAGGGCGTCACCGCCGCCCGCACCGCCGTCGACGGCCGCTACGCCATCTCCTTCGAAAGCGGCGACTTCAGCCTCGCCGGCAACGGCAGCGCCCGCCGGGTGGATGCGCGCGGGCCGCTGCGGCCGGCGATCGCGGCTCTGGCCTCGGCGGGCGGAACGCCGGTCGAGCCGATCGGCGACGCCCTGTCGGCGGCGCTGGCGCGGGCGGCGGCGGCCTTCGACGCCAGCGGCGCCTTCCGGCTCGAAAACCGCGCCGGCGGCGGCGCGGTGCGCTTCGCGCGGCTGAACCTCGCCAGCCGCAGCGGCGCGCGCATCGGCCTCGCCGGCGGCGACGGCCTCACCTATCGCTGGCCGAGCGGCCTCACCCGCATCGACGGCGAGGTGGCGATATCGGGCGGCGGGCTGCCGCCGACCCGGCTCAGCCTCGCCCAGGCGGAGGCGGGCGGGCCGATCCGCGGCACCGCGCGCATGGCCGCGCTCAGCGCCGGCGGCGCCCGGCTCGCCCTTGCCCCGATCCGCTTCACCGCCGCGCCCGGCGGCGCGACCCGGATCGACACCGTCGCCACCGTCAGCGGCCCGATCGAGGACGGCCGGGTGGAAGGGCTGGTGCTGCCCCTCTCCGTCCGCCTCGACGGCCGCGGCGGCTTCGCCCTCGGGCCGGGCTGCACCACCGCCCGCTTCGCCACTTTGCGCATCGGCGGCCTGCGGCTGAACGACGGCCGCATCCCCCTCTGCCCCGCCGGCCGCGCCCTCCTCTGGCGCGCGCCGGGCGGGAGGTTGCAGGGCGGCGCCGCCATCGCCTCGCCCCGCTTCGCCGGCACGCTCGGCGCCTCCCCGATCCGCATGGCGGCCGGCCGCATCCTGTTCAGCCTCGACGGCCCGCGCTTCACCGCCGCCGACGTCGCGGTGGAGGTCGGCCCCGCCGGCGCCGCCAACCGGGTCGAGGCCGATTCGCTCACCGGCCGCTTCGATGTGCCCGGCGTGCGCGGCACCTATGCCGGCCTCTCGGGCCGCCTCGCCAACGTCCCGCTGCTGATGAGCCAGGGCGCCGGCACCTGGACGGTGCGGGACGGGGACGTGGCGCTGCAGGGGCGGCTGCTCGTCGCCGATGCGGCCGATCCGCCCCGCTTCTACCCGCTCGTCACCGAGGACATGCGCCTCACCCTCGTCGACAATGTCATCGAAGCGGGCGGCTGGCTGCACGATCCGGAGACCGGCACGCGCGTGCTGCGCGCCGACATCGACCACCATCTGCGCACCGGCGAAGGCCGCGCGCGCCTCGACGTGCCCGGCATCGCCTTCACCCCCGATTTCCAGCCCGAGCAGCTGACCCGCCTCACCACCGGCATCATCGCGCTGGTCGACGGCACGCTCACCGGCGAGGGCGAGATACGCTGGAACGCGGACGGGACGACCAGCACCGGTACCTTCTCGACGCAGGACATGAACTTCGCCGCCACCTTCGGCCCGGTCGAAGGGCTCACCACCACCGTGCGCTTCACCGATCTGCTCGGCCTCGTCAGCGCCCCGGGCCAGGAAGCGCAGGTCGATCTCATCCGCACCGGCATCGACGTGCTCGACGGCCGCATCCGCTACACCCTCCTGCCGGGCCTCAGGGTGCGCGTGGAGGGCGGCGCCTGGCCCTTCATGGGCGGCACCCTGCTGCTCGACGAGACCATGCTGGACTTCAGCCGGCCTTCGGCGCGGCGCCTCACCTTCCGCGTCATCGGCGTCGACGCGGCGGTGTTCGTCCAGCGCATGGAATTTTCCAACATCGCCGCCACCGGCACGTTCGACGGCGTCATCCCGATGGTGTTCGACGAGCGCGGCGGGCGGATCGAGGGCGGCACGCTCGAGGCGCGCGCCCCCGGCGGCACCCTCTCTTATGTCGGCGAGCTCACCGACCGGCAGCTCGGCGTCTACGGCAAGCTCGCCTTCGATGCGCTGAAGTCGCTGCGCTACTCGAAGCTCGACATCGTCCTCGACGGGTCGCTCGACGGCGAGTTCGTCGCCGCGATCGAACTCGACGGCATCGCCCGCGATCCCGCCCTCACCACCGTCGAGGCCGGCGGCATCACCGGCCTCGTCGCGCGCCGCGCGCTCGGCCAGCTCGCCAAGATCCCGTTCGAGTTCAACATCACGGTGCGCGGGCCCTTCCGGGCCGTGCTCGCGACGATGCGCTCGTTCGACGATCCCACCAACCTCATCCAGTCGGCTCTGCCGGAGATGCTCCGCGAAGAGCCGCTTTTCCCCACCGTTCAGCCCACCGAAAGCGAGAATGTGCCATGAAGGCTGCGATATTGACGAGACTGCGCCCGACTGCGACGCAGGGTGCGATGAACCGGGCAACCGCCTTTCTTCTCGCACCGGTGCTGATGGCGACGGCCGGATGCGTTCAGGTGAGCGCGCCCAACGAGCCGATCGAGATCAACCTCAACATCAATATCAGGCAAGAGGTCGTCGTCCGCCTGCAGGAGGACGTGCGCGATCTCATCGAGAAGAATCCGGGAGTGTTTTGATGAGCCGCCGCCTGAAACTGATCCTCGCCGCAGCGATCGGCGTCGCCGCCGTCACCGCCGGCACCGGCGTCGCTTACGCGATGATGTTCCAGTCCGACAATTCGGCGCAGCTCCGGGCCAGCGGCCAGGTGGGCGAGCAGGCCGACGGCTATCTCGGCATCGTCGGGTCGCCCTCGGCGTCGCTGCGCGCCCAGGTCGACGCGGTCAACATCAAGCGCCGGGCCTATTATACCGATCTCGCCGGCCGCCGCGGCGCCAAGATCGAGGAAGTCGCCGCCACCACCGCGTGCGAGCTTTTCCGCACCAAGGTCGGCCCCGGCCAATATTACCGCCTCGGCGACGGCGTATGGCGCCAGCGCAACGGCAACGAGCCGGTGCCGCTGCCGAGCTATTGCGGCTGACCGGCCGCCGCGCCGCCGGATATCTTCACCTGTCGCCGGAATGCGGCGTCGGCGCGACCCGCGTCGCATAGGCTTCCGCGCACCGGGCGGTGAGCCGCTCCAGCGCGTCGAACAGCTCCGGCTCCACCGTCTTGAAGTTGAAGCAGCTCTTGCCCTGCATCCGCTTGCGCAAGGCCGGCGGCACCGCCTCGAGCAGCGCCGGCAAAGCATAGACCGGCATCAAATGGTAGGAGACGTAGTTCTTCCTGAGTTGAACCGCCCCGAACCATGCCGGCTCCTTCTTCCCCGGCTCGATCCACGGCGTCTTCAGGACCAGGTTCGCCGCCGCATCCTGCGCCACGTCCATCCCGCGCGCCGCCCGCACCATCCGCTCCCTGAGCGCCGCGAAGACCGGCTCCAGAGCATCCGCTATCGCCTTCCCCCCTCCCCGAAGAGCTGCGCCGGCGAAGTTACAGGAGCCTGCGCGGCCTTTCCAGCCGCCGCGCCCCGCGCGGGGCGCGACGGCCGCTT
>JBKBVA010000254.1:0-3955 GCA_046289665.1 Allosphingosinicella sp. | reverse complement strand
CGGCCCGCGCTGCGGAAAAATCCCCTTCCCTTCCGCGCATTCCTCCTTATAGTCGCGCCCCATGACCAAGGGACCCCACATCCGCGCCGCCGACCCGGCCGAGATCCGGATCAACAGCGTCAAGGCGCGCGCGGCGGAGCGCAACTTCGCGCTGTTCGCCGCCGTCTATGCCGCCTCGATCGGCGCGCTCGCGGCGCGCGCGCTGCTCGCGAACGACGACGCCCTCGTCCATCTCCTGCTCTTCTCGGTCTGCATGGTCGCGATGATCACCGCGGTCCGCAACCATCACCGCCCGCGCATCGTCCTCCTCCAGCTGAGCGCGCTGGTGGCGCCCGTCCTCGCGGCGATGGCGACGCGCGAGGACCCGTCTTACTGGCTGCTCGCCGCCGGAAGCGGCCTGCTTGCCTATACGATCGCCGCCATGTCGGGCGCGCTCTACCGGGGCGTGCGCCGCAACCTGGAGGTGGACGAGCAGCTCTACCGCCAGAACCTGCGCTTCGAAGCCGCGCTCGACAACATGGCGCAGGGCCTCGCGATGTTCGAGCCGGGCGGACGCCTGCTGCTGTGCAACGCGCGCTACCTGGAAATGTACGGCCTTTCGGCCGAGGTGGTGAAGCCCGGAACGCCGCTCCACGTCCTCATCGAGCACAGCATCGCGGTGGGCAACCATCCCGGCCGCTCGACCGGCGAGCTCACCGCCGCCTTCCGGGAGAAGTTCGCCGTCCGCTCCTCGTCCACCTTCCACAACCAGCTCGAATGCGGCCGCACCATCTCGGTCTGCTACGAGCCGATGCGCGACGGCGGCTGGGTCACGACCCACGAGGACATTACCGAGCGGCAGGCGGCGGAGGCGCGCATCGCCTATCTCGCCCGCCACGACCCGCTGACCGATCTGCCCAACCGGGTGGTGCTGAGCGAGGCCCTCGACAGCGCCCTCGTGCGGACCGCGCGCGGCGAGCAGGTCGCCGTCATGTGCCTCGATCTCGACCGCTTCAAGGCGGTGAACGACACGCTCGGCCATTCGGTCGGCGATGCGCTGCTCCGCCAGGTCGCGGCCCGGCTCAAGGACCGCGTCCGGGAAACCGACGTGGTCGCCCGCCTCGGCGGCGACGAATTCGCCATCGTCGAGGTCGGCTCCGTGCAGCCGACCGGCGCGACCCAGCTCGCCGACCGGGTCATCTCGGCGCTCAGCCAGCCCTTCCACATCGACGGGCACGAGATCAGCGTCGGCTGCTCGATCGGCATATCGATCGCGCCGGAGGACGGCCGCATCGCCGAGCAGCTGCTGCGCAACGCCGATCTGGCGCTCTACCGCGCCAAGTCCGAAGGGCGCGGCCAGCACCGCTTCTTCGCGGCCGAGATGGACGAGCGGATGCAGGTCCGCCGCCGGCTCGAGCTCGACCTGCGCCGGGCGCTCGGCGCCGGCGAGTTCCAGCTCGCCTACCAGCCGCTCATCACCGTCGAGAGCGGAGCGGTCGCCGGCTTCGAGGCGCTGCTGCGCTGGGAGCATCCCGTTCGCGGCCTCGTCATGCCCGACGAATTCATCCCGCTCGCGGAGGAAATCGGGCTGATCGTGCCGATCGGCGACTGGGTGCTGCGCGATGCCTGCGCGACCGCCGCCGCCTGGCCGCGCGGGACGCGGGTCGCGGTCAACCTCTCCCCGGTCCAGTTCCGCGGCGGCAATCTCGTCCAGAGCGTCATCCGCGCCCTTTCCGCGTCCGGGCTCGCCCCCGAATGCCTGGAGCTCGAGATCACCGAGGGCGTGCTGCTCACCAACAGCAGCGAGACGCTGGAGATGCTGCACAGCCTGCGCGGGCTCGGCGTGCGGGTGGCGATGGACGATTTCGGCACCGGCTATTCGAGCCTCAGCTATTTGCGGGCCTTCCCGTTCGACAAGATCAAGATCGACCGCTCCTTCGTCCACGACATCCTCGAGGATCCGGAAGCGATGGCGATCGTCCGCGCCGTCACCGATCTCGGCCGCAGCCTCGGAATGTCGACCACCGCGGAAGGCATCGAGACCAAGGAGCAACTCGCCCAATTGCGCCTCGACGGCTGCACCGAGGTGCAGGGCTATCTGCTCGGCCGCCCGATGGACGCGGGCGAAGCGCTTGCGCTGGTAGGCGGGGCGCCGCCGGCGCTGCTCGATGCTCCCCCTCAAAGCGCAAGGCCGCGCCGGGCGAGAGGCTAGCGGTCAGGACAGGGTTGTAGCTGGCCCGGACGCAGTCAGGATGAAGAAGCGCGCAAGGGCGAATGGAGCGGGTGAAGGGAATCGAACCCTCGTCGTAAGCTTGGGAAGCTTCTGCTCTACCATTGAGCTACACCCGCTCGGGCAAGGCGATATCTAGGTAGGCGCCGCGCCCTTGTCGAGACGCGAAAACGCCCCGGCCGCCAGGGGAGCCGGGGCGTTGCCGTTCGGGCGGGGCCGCTCACGGCCCCGCGCCGGATCAGAAGCGGAAGCCGAGGGTGGCGACCGCCTGGTGGCGGCTGAGGTCCGCCTCGTAGTTCGAATAGCGATACTCGCCGCCGAGATAGGCGGAGGTGCCGAGCATGAACTGGGCGCCGATGCCGGCGCGCAGGCCGTCGGCATTGGCCGAGTCGCTGAAGATGTCGCCGTCTTCGACGATCGTCGCACCGACCCGCAGGTTGGTGTAGCCGGCCTTCAGGTACATGTTGGCGGCCGGCGAGACCGGGAAGGTCAGGCGGGCGCCGGCATAGAGGTCGCGGCCGATGTTGAGCTCGGCGCTGTCCCCGGCTTCCGCGAAGTTGAAGTCGGCGGTCGATTCGCTGGCTTCGAGGTCGATGCCGAGCGACGCGCCCGGGCCGACGGCGAAGTCGTAGCCGACGCCGACGCCGAAGACGACGCCGCTGCGGTTGAGATCGGCGTCGAAGCCGAAATCCTCGAGGTCGAGCGACGGGCGGTCGTAGCCGAGAACGGCTTCGACGCGGCCGCCGGTGGCCGGCGCGGCGGCGGCCGGGCTGGCGAGAACGGCCGCAGTGGCGGCGGTCAGCAGAAGAAGGGCAGTCTTTTTCACGTAGGTATTCCCCCCAAATCAAGGTTGTGGAGCCGCCTTATGTGCAGGAGGCGGGGCGGTGTCAGCCGCTTTCTCTACCGTTGATTATCTTGGATCGGCTATGGCATTTCGGCCACAGATCGCGCCGGGCTTGCCGAACGGGGCTGCGGACGCCACCATGCGCGCGAAACATCGGGAGAGGGCGATGGAGCAGGCTTCGGGACGCGCCAGATGGGCGCGGCTGGTCAGCTGGGCGGCGGTGCTGCTGTGCGTCGGATCGGTGGCGGCGGCTCTGGTGGCGGCGCTGGGATCGGGGCAGGACTGGTGGCATTTCCGCACCGGCTTCACCGTCCTGCGATACGCCTTCTACGCGGCCTGCGCGGGCGGCCTGCTCGCGCTGGCGGGGCTGACGATGGCGGTGCTGGCGCGGCGGCGGTCGCTGATCACCGTCAACCTGATCGCGGCGCTCGTCGCCCTGGGCTTCATCCTCTATCTCGGCGTGCAGGTGCGCACGGCGCGCAGCGTCCCCGCAATTCACGACATCTCCACCGACCTCGACGACATCCCGCAATTCACCCGGTTGACGGTGCGGGCGGACAATCTCGAGAACATCCCGGACATGGATCGGCCCGAGCTCAAGGCGATGGCGCCGGAGGAACGGTGGAAGGCGATCCAGCGCGAATCCTATGGCGACATCCGCACCGTGCGCGTGCCCGCGGGCGTCGACGAGACGGTGCGCCGGGCCGAGGCGCTGGCGCGCGAGCGCGGCTGGGAGATCGCCTATGTCGATCCGCAGGCCGGCGTCGTCGAGGCGACCGACACCACCCGCTTCTTCCGCTTCAAGGACGATGTCGCGGTGCGGTCTCCATCGCGATCTCGGCGACCTTGGACAGCATCGCGTCGGTGCGCGACAGCGAGGCGCCCTCGGGCAGGATCACGCC
>JBKBVA010000253.1:0-3959 GCA_046289665.1 Allosphingosinicella sp. | reverse complement strand
CGGCGAAGGCCGGGGTCTCGTGGGGACGGTCCGTGCCCTTCCGTCCCGGGATCCCGGCCTTCGCCGGGATGACGGTTTGGGCGCGCCATGGATAGGCCCCTCGCCGGCCTCAAGGTGCTCGAACTCGCCCGCATCCTCGCCGGGCCGTGGGCCGGGCAGCTGCTCGCCGATCTCGGCGCCGAGGTGGTGAAGGTCGAGCGGCCGGGCGCGGGGGACGATACGCGCGGCTGGGGCCCGCCCTTCGTCGAGGGCGAGGGCAGCGCCGCCTATTTCCACGCCTGCAATCGCGGCAAGGCGTCGCTGGCGATCGACTTCGAGACCGAGGAGGGGCGCGCGCGGGTGCGGGCGCTGGCGGCGGACGCCGACGTGCTGATCGAGAATTTCAAGGTGGGCGGCCTCGCCAAATACGGGCTCGATTATCCGTCGCTGTCGCGGATCAACCCGCGGCTGATCTACTGCTCGATCACCGGCTTCGGCCAGAACGGGCCCTATGCGCCACGCGCCGGCTACGACTTCATGATCCAGGGCATGGGCGGGATCATGGACCTGACCGGCGAGCCCGACGGCGCGCCGCAGAAGATCGGCGTCGCCTTCGCCGACATTTTCACCGGCGTCTACGCCTCGAACGCGATCCTCGCCGCCTTGCACGGGCGCGAGGCGAGCGGGCGCGGCTGCCACATCGACATGGCCCTGCTCGACACGCAGGTCTCCGTGCTGGCCAACCAGGCGATGAACTACCTCGTCTCCGGCGAGGCGCCGCGGCGGCTCGGCAACCGCCACCCCAATATCGCCCCCTATCAGACCTTCGCGACGCGGGACGGATGGATCATCGTCGCGGTCGGAAATGACGGGCAGTTTCGGAAATTGTGCGAATTGCTCGGCCTCGGCGCGCTGGCGGGGGACGAACGGTTCGGATCGAACCGGGCGCGCGTGGCGCACCGCGACGCCCTTTCCGACGCGCTGTCGCCGGCCTTTGCGCTGAGGAGCCGCGACGATCTCCTCGCCACCTTCGCCGCGGCGGGCGTGCCGGCGGGGCCGATCAACAATCTCGCCGAGGTCTTCGCCGACCCGCAGGTCGCCGCGCGGGGCCTGCGCATCGAGCGGGGCGGCGTGCCGCAGGTCGCCTCGCCGATCGTCATCGACGGCCGGCGCCAGGTGGCGGCGCGCGGCAGCCCCGCGCTCGGCGAGGATGACGGCGCCTAGAACGTCCCCCGCACCGACAGGCTGAAGATCGGCCCGATCAGCCGGTCGCGCCGCTCGATGAAATCGATCGGACCGGTGCGCCGGCCGGTATAGACGATGCGCCGCGCCATGCTGGTCGCGCCGAAGATGTTGCTGACGGTGGCGCGAACGGTGAGGCCGAACACGTCCTTGTTCTCGGCGTAGAGGTGAAACCAGAACGGCCCTTCGGAGAAGCGGCTGACCTCGGTGAGGCGGTAGCTCTTCGCGGAGCGGACATGCTCCCCGCCCCCGCCCCACGCCCAGTCGGATTCGGGGATGTCGTGGCGGAAGGTGACCGCGACGAGGTGCTGGAGATAGTTGGAGATCGGCCGCTTCTCGCCGGTCAGCGGATCGCGCACCTCGGTGCCCTGGACCTGGACGCGCGCGTCGAGCTTGGCGCCCTTCCAGCCCATCGGATCGAACTGGAAGGTCGTCTTCCACTCCGCGCCCCACGCCTTGGCGCTGTCGATATTGCCGGGCGATTCGCCGGTCTCGCCGATCGGGATGACGTCGACGATATCCTCGATGAGCTGGCCGTAGAGGCGCAGGGTCGTCGATCCGTAGGCGCCGAGATTGCGGATCGCCTCGACCTCGCCGTGCCAGGTCTGCGGGGGCACGAGATCGGCATTGCCGGCATTCTCGCGGTCCTCGGTGAGGTTCACGGTGGCGAGGAAATCGTAGAAGTTGAGCTGGCCGATCCGGCGCTGGAGGCGGAGGTTGACGTCGGTCTTCGGGTTGGGCTTCCAGGCGGCCGAGAACTGGCCCTTGGGGCGCCAGAAGGTGCGGTCGAGGCCGTTCGCGCCGCTCTGGCGCAGGTTCGAATATTCGCCGCCGGCGGCGAGCTGGACGCTGAGCCTGGGCGAGAAGGTGCGGCCCCAGCTCCCCATCACCTCGTAGCGGTCCTCCTCGACGCGGGCGGTGCTGCCGGGAAATTCGATCTCCTTGTAGCTGCCGTCGGGCTGGAGGATCAGAAAGGCGCTGACATTGTCGAGGCTGTTGAACGCGCCTTCGGCCGAGATCTGCCAGTCCGAGCCCCAGCCCTTCCATTTATATTCGGCGCGCCCGATCCGCTCGCTCTCGTCGCCGGTGCGGGCGAAGCGGCTGCCCGTGTCGGGCGAGAGATCGGCGAAGCTGGTGACGACGTCCTGGGTGAACGGCAGGTGCTCGAAGCGGTTGAGGCCGATCAGCTTCAGCGCGCCGGGGCCGAGCGGGAATTCGTAGTCGCCGCCGAGCTCGTAGGCATAGCTGTCCTCGTCGTTGCGCACGAAGCGGACGCGATCGGGCTGGTCGGGATGGCCGGTCCGCTCGCCGCGCTCGCGATAATCGTAATAGAAACGCTGGTAGGAGGCGTTGAGGTTGCCGACCTGCGCGCCGGGGCCGTCATAGGTGAGGCGGCCGCTCAGCCGCGGATTCTCGACCGCGCCCGTCCAGACATCGTCGCGGAACTCGCGGACGGTAAGGTCCGGATTGTAGATGATCGTGCGGCCGCCGGCGCCGCTCTGGTTCGACTGGTTCTGCAGGCCGAGCGTGTACTCGAAGGCGCCCTTCTTGCCGCTCACCGAGACGCTGCCGCGGGTGAAGACGGGATCGGTGAAGCGCTGGCGGAAGCTCGGCTCCCAGGAAAATTGGCCGCTGAACGCGCCGCCCGATTTGGCGACGACGTTCGCCACCTGTCCCGAGAGGCCGGGAATGTCGAGCGTGGCGCCGTCGAGGATCTCGATGCGGGTGACGTTCTCGGCGGGAATGCGGGTGAGCTCGGTAAGAACGTCGTTGGACTTGCCCGAGATGCGCTGGCCGTTGATCAGCACGTTGCCGGTGGCCTGGCCGAGGCCGCGCTCCTGCGAGGCTTCGCGGATGACGAAGCCGGGCACCTGGCGCAGCATGTCGAGCGCGTTCTTGGGCGCGAAGCGGGCGAAGTCGGCGGGCGTGTAGGTGCGCGCCCCCTCCACCGTCGCCGGCAGGGTCGGGATCGGGGCGGGCGCGTCGCCGGTCGGGGCCTCCTCGTCCTGGGCGAGCGCTGGGGCGGCGCCGGCGAGGACGGCGAGGGCGAGGGCCGCGCGGCCGGCGCCGGCGAGAAGGGTGGAGGCGCGTCTCACCGCGAGCAGCTCTTGCTGACGGTGCCGCCGCCATGGACGGAGACGGTCTTGGCGGGATCGCCGCAATAATGCACCGAACCGCCGCCGGCGATCGACACGGCCAGCGCGCGGGGCGTGCCGGCCTGGATGGTGCCGCCGCCCTTCACCGATGCGGCGACGTTCGCGGCCCGGACCGGCCCGGCGTCGATCCGCCCGCCGCCGGTGACGGCGAGCGCCAGATTGTCCCGCGGCGGGAGGCCCGCTGCGAGGCGGATGGTGCCGCCGCCCGTGATCGCGGCGGCGTCGAGCCGCGGCGTCACGATCTCGACTCTCAGGCGCTGGTTGCGGCAGCTCTTGCGGCAGGCGCGGATGACGAGCTTGCCGCGCACGACGTCGAACGCGGCCTGGCCGGCCTCCGCCTCGGTGAAGGTGACGCGCTGGACGGCGCCGTGGCGCACGGTGACGTCGCCCCCGCCCCGCAATTCGATGCCGTCGAAGCGCGGTAGGTCGACCGGGGTCTGGGCGGCGGCGGGCGCGGCGAGCGCGGCGGCGGCGAGGAGCAGGGTGGCGAAGCGCATGGCGGGACCTTTCGAAGCGTGAGGAAGGCTGCCGGCGCCCGGGGCGCCGGTGCGGGCGTTGAAGTTTCGGGCGTCAGTCGCCGGC
>JBKBVA010000252.1:0-3994 GCA_046289665.1 Allosphingosinicella sp. | reverse complement strand
GCAGCTGATGGCGACCAAGCGCTTCGATCCGGACGATGTCTTAGCCTTCCTGAATCTGCTCCCGAAGCGGCAGGACGGCGTCCCCCTCCAGCACGTGATCGAGCCGCGCCACGAAAGCTTCCGCACCCCCGAATTCGTCGCCATGGCGCGCGCAGCCGGGGTCGGCATCGTCTTCGCCGAGTCCGACGAGCATCCGTGCCTCGCCGATCCGAGCGGCCCCGTCGCCTACGCGCGCCTCCAGCGCTCCCGCGAGGAGGAGCCGCTGGGCTACGCGCCCGCGGAGCTCGACCGCTGGGCCGAGGTTGCGAAGGCCTGGGCCCGCGGCGAGGCGCCGGCCGGTTTCCCGACCTGCGCCCCCGCCGTCCCGGCCGCACCCAGGGATGTCTACGTCTTCTTCATCGCCGGCGCGAAGGTCAGGAACCCGGCCGCCGCCACCGCCCTGATCGAGCGGCTCTAACCTGCCTCCCCATCGCCGGATGGGGAGGGGGACCGCCCGAAGGGCGGTGGAGGGGTAATGGCCGCCTGAATCCTCCGGTTCCCGCAGGAGCCTCGGCTTCCATGCCTTCTACCCCTCCACCAGCTTCGCTGGTCCCCCTCCCCACGAGGCTGCCGCCTCGCAGGGAGGCAGAGAAGGCGCTATGGGCCGCTCCATGCACCCGCTTTTCGCCGATCTCCCGACCTCGATCTTCGCCCGCATGTCCGCGCTGGCGATCGAGCATAATGCGGTCAATCTCGGGCAGGGCTTTCCCGATTTCGGCTGGCCGGACGCGGTCGTCGCCAAGGCCGCCGAGGCGCTGACGCACGGCTCCAACCAATATGCGCCGATGCGGGGGCTCCCCGAGCTGCGCGCCGCGGTGGCGGCGCATTACCGCACGCATCAGGGCCTCGATCTCGATCCGGACTGGGTGACGGTCACCTCCGGCGCCACCGAAGCCCTCGCCGCCGCGATCATGGCGCTCGTCAGCCCGGGCGACGAGGTCGTGCTCTTCCAGCCGCTCTACGACGCCTATCTGCCCCTGGTGCTGCGCGCCGGCGGGGTGCCGCGGCTCGTCCGGCTCGAGCCGCCGGGATGGCGGATCACCGCCGATGCGCTCGACGCGGTCTTCTCGGAGCGCACCCGCCTCGTCGTCTTCAACAACCCGCACAACCCCACCGCACGCCTGTTCGGCGCGGAGGAGCTCGCCCTCGTCGCCGAACGCTGCGTCCGCCACGACGCCGTCGCCCTCACCGACGAGGTCTGGGAGCATGTCGTGTTCGACGGCCGCGCCTTCGTCCCGCTCGCCGCCTTGCCCGGCATGGCCGAGCGGACGGTGAAGGTCGGCTCGGCCGGCAAGATCTTCTCGCTCACTGGCTGGAAGGTCGGCTGGATCGTCGCTCCGCCCGCGCTCGGCGTGCCCATCTCCAAGGCGCACCAATATGTCGCTTATGCGACCCCGCCCAACCTCCAGGCGGCGGTGGCCTGGGGTCTCGGCCGGGACGACGGCTATTATGCGAAGATGGTGGCCGATTTCGCCGCCTCCCGCGAGGTCCTGACCCAAGGCCTCGAACAAGCCGGCTATGCCGTCCTCGCCGCCGAAGGCACCTACTTCCTCAACGTCGATCTCGCCGCTTCCGGCATCACCCTCGGCGACGCCGCCTTCTGCGACCGCGCAGTCATGGAGGCCGGCGTGGCGGCGATCCCGCTTTCGGCCTTCTACGCCGAGGCCCCGGTGACCAATGTCGTCCGCCTCTGCTTCGCCAAGAAAGCGGAGACGCTCTGCGCGGGCATATCCCGGATGACCACTGCCCGCGCGCTTTTCGCCTGACTCGGAAACGGAGCATTTTTGCGGCGGCAGCGGAGCCACGTGCGTGTTACAAGGGGGCCAGTCGCCGCGGGAGGTATCGCTCCGGTGCCGTCCACGCCGGCGCTATGGTGGAGGACGCACGGTGGAACGCAAGGCGATCGATCTGCATGCGCCGGTGAGCAATCTCACGCGGCAGGAAAAGCCGACCGAGGAGGAATTGTCCGAGCCCGATCCCGGCACGGACGAAGGGGTGGTCGAGGCGGATGGCGAGATAGAGGCCGGCGGCTACCGGCCCAATATGCTGCGGGAGTTCGCCCTCGCCTCCGCGGAGGAAGAGGTGGCGGCGCCGGACACCTCGCATCTGCAGGATGTCGGCACCGCCTCGTTCGAAGATCCGGCGGTACTCCTTGAGACGGTTCACGGGCCGGACAACCGGACCCGCATCGAGAACACCCGGGATTTTCCCTTCCGCGCCATCGCCTCGCTGCTGATCACCGCGCGCGACGGCACCCAGTATATCGGCACCGCCTGGTTCATCGCCCCCAGGACCCTGATCACGGCGGGCCATTGCGTTTTCATCAACAGCCCGTCCCGTCCGGGCCGTCACGGCTGGGTCAAGTCGATTCAGGTCATGCCCGGCCGAAACGGCAGCGAGCTTCCGTTCCAGTCGGTGACCAGCACCGAATTCTGGAGCGTGCGCGGCTGGACGGAGCGCGGAGAGGAAAATTACGATTATGGCGCGATCATCATTCCCGGCGACCTGGGATCGCGGCTCGGCTCCTTCGGCTATGCGGTCCTTCCCGATGCGGAGCTGCGCGCCCGCGTGCTCAACGTCACGGGATATCCCGGCGACAAGCCGCAGGGCACGCTCTGGCACGACAGCAAACGCGCGGCCGCGGTCAGCGGCAGCAAGGTTCACTACGATATCGACACCTATGGCGGCCAAAGCGGCGCCCCCGTCTACATGATCCGCGACGGGAACCGCTATGCGGTCGCCGTCCATGCTTATGGCGGCGCCAGCACCAACTCCGGGACCAGGATATCGAGACCTGTCTTCGCCAACTTCCGTAGCTGGTCTCGATAGCGCGTGACCGCGAACGTGGTCGGGCGTGTCTGCGCTGCCGATGGCGGCCCCGTTGCAGGGGCCGCCGTCGCCGTCGTGAGCGCGCCCGTTCCGCTGCCCGACATCGCGCAGATCACCGGATCGGACGGCGGGTTCGACATCGAGGCGCCGGAGGTCGGTACCTACGTTCTCGCGGTCCACGCGCCCGACGGTGCCGTGCGGCAAGTCTCCGTCGAAGTCGGCCTCGCAGACCCGCCCCCGGTCGAAGTCATCCTGCCGTAGCGGAAGGCGAGGCTCGGGCCGCCCGCCCCCGGGATGGGCGGCGGGCGTACCCGAAGTGCAGGGCGCGGCGTCAAGAGCGAGCCGCCTCGACACCGCCTTGGCTCCCCTGTTAGACGCCGGGACCCATGACCTTCTCCTCCCGATCCGAGGCCGGCGCCTTGTTCGAGCGCCTCGCCCTCCCGCCTCCCGAAGGGGACCTCGTCTCCCGCTCGCCGATCGACGGCGGCGAGATGGCGGCCGTGCCTTCCGCGTCCGGCGAAGACGTTTCCGCCGCCGTCGAACGCGCCCACATCGCCTACCTTGCCTGGCGCAACGTCCCGCCGCCGCGCCGGGGCGAGCTCGTCCGCCTGTTCGGCGAGGTGCTGCGCGAGGAGAAGGAGGCGCTCGGCCGCCTCGTCAGCCTCGAGGCCGGCAAGATCCTCCAGGAAGGCCTCGGCGAGGTCCAGGAGATGATCGACATCTGCGACTTCGCCGTCGGCCTGTCGCGCCAGCTCTACGGCCTCACCATAGCCACCGAGCGGCCCGGCCACCGGATGATGGAGACCTGGCACCCGCTCGGCGTCGTCGGGGTCATCTCCGCCTTCAACTTCCCGGTGGCGGTATGGGCGTGGAATGCGTGCCTCGCCTTCGTCTGCGGCGATGCCGTGGTGTGGAAGCCGTCCGAGAAGACGCCGCTCACCGCCGTCGCCGTCCAGGCCCTGTTCGAACGGGCCGCCGCGCGCTTCGGCGACGCGCCGGCCGGGCTCAGCCAGGTGGTGCAGGGCGGCCGCGAGGCGGGCGAGGCCCTGGTCGACGACCGCCGCGTCGCTCTGCTCTCCGCCACCGGCTCGACGAAGATGGGCCGGATGGTCGCGCCGCGCGTCGC
>JBKBVA010000251.1:0-4001 GCA_046289665.1 Allosphingosinicella sp. | reverse complement strand
GGCCGAAAGCGAACTGATCACCGCCGCGGTCGATTATGCGGTGGCGATCCGCAAGGAGGACGGCGCCGAAGTGCCGGAGGGACTCGTGCCCCTCGACGTCGCGCGGCGCGCTAGACCATGATCGTTTCAGGCTGAATCAGCCTGAAACGTGAATCATGGTCTCGCTGTATGTCTGGAGCCTGATTCACGCCTTACGCCGAAACGCGGAAGGCGTTTCGTCCTAAGACGATCAGGCTCTAGTGCGGAAGGGTCAGGGAATCCTGCGGGATAGTCCCTTCGAAGCGCAATCCGCCGGGCGGGAACGTCCGCTCCATGCGCCCGCCGAGCTGTCGCTCCACGCTCATCTCGGCGAGGCGGGTTCCGAAGCCGGTCTCCCGCGGGGGGGAGTCGATCCGGGGCCCGCCGCTTTCCTGCCAGACGATGTGGACCTGCCCGCGATCGTCGCGCTGGCAGGTGATCGCCACCTGGCCGGTGGAGGTGCTGAGCGCGCCATGCTTCACCGCGTTGGTGGCGAGCTCGTGAAATAGCAGGGACACGGGCGTCGCGGCGCGATCGCCGACGGGGACGTCGTCGCCCTGCAGGAGGATCCGCCCTTCCTCCAGCTGCGGATAGGGGGCCATGATTTCCCTCAGGAGTCCGAACAGGGTGGGCTCCTCGTCGAACGGGCGTGAATCGTCGCTGTGCGGGCGCGCATAATTGTGCGCCCGGCCGAGCGCGGCGATCCGCTCCTTCATCTCGCCGGCAAAGCCGCTCGCTTCGGGATGGTTGCGGACGCTCATCGCGATGAGGGCGCCGATCACGGCGAAGATGTTCTTGATGCGGTGGCTCAGCTCGCGGCTGAGCAACTCCTGATTTTCCAGCAGGCGCTTCTTGTCGTCGATGTCGGTGCACGTCCCGAACCAGCGGATGATCGCGCCGCCGGCATCGCGGATCGGCAGCGCCCTGCCGAGCGTCCACTTGTAGGTCCCGTCGGCGCCGCGCAGGCGGTATTCCACCTCGTAGGGCTCTCCGGTGGCGAGAGAATGGCGCCAGAGCGGCCAGGCCCGGCCCTGGTCCTCCGGGTGAAACAGATCGGCCCAGCCTTCGCCGTCGGTGCTGCCGGGCTCCATCCCGGTGAATTCGTACCAGCGGCGATTATAGTAATCGTGGTGGCCGTCGGGCAGCGTCGACCAGACGATCTGGGGGATCATGTCGATGGCGAGGCGGAACCGGTCCTCCTGCTCCGCGGCGCCGGCGATGCGCCGGTCGAGCGCGGCATTTTCCTCCGAACCGGTGGGCAGACCGACCAGGATGCCGTCGACGACGAGGCCGCTGCTGCCGTCGCGCACGATGTTGGCGTGCAGGCGCAGCCAGCGCGCATCGTCGTCCGCGCCGACCCGCGCATCCCACTCGAAGCTCTCCGTATTGTCCCCGGCGGAGACGAAACGGCGGAACCGCTCGGCGCCGCCGGCCCCTTCGGCCGAGAAGGCGCCCCAGAACTGATCGGCGGTCCACGGCTGGTTGGAGACGCGCAGGAGCCGCATGCCGGTTTCGTCGGCGGAGAATTTGCGGTCCTTCGACGTCCAGCGCCAGCGGCCGATGCCGGCGCTGCGCAGCGTGTCCTGCAGGACGCCGGTGTCCGACCAATCGCCGTCCGGCGAACCGACTGCCTCGTCAACGATAATGCTGGAACTCCCTGGCTGGCGGCCGAAGCCGGCCCGGGCCGGATCGTTCCGGCCCCCGACGTCTGTAGAGGTGCGGGCTCTCCCGGCAAGTGTCTAATATTGGGCGGCTTATCGGCTAGATCAGGGCGCGGATCCGGGGATCCGGCATGGTCTGGTAGCCCGTGCCCTCCACCATCCGCTCCATATCCTCGAACACGAGCCGCCCGTCGCGCAGGTGGGCCCATCCCTGATCGCGTATGTCGCCGAGGCTCGCGCCGATCTGCGACCGGGAGACGCCGATCAGATCGGCCAGCTGCACGTAGGTGAGCGGAAGCAGGAACTCGCGCCCGTCCGTCATCCCCCGGCGCATCAGCCGCTCCCGAAGCTCGAGGAGGAAATAAGCGAGCCGCTCGGTGGGACGCTGGCGCCCGAGCAGCATGAGGCGGATGTCCGCCCGGTGCTCCTCGTAGAGCAGAGTGGCGACCAGGGCTTCCGCCAGATCGGGCATGTCGTCGAACAGGCTCTTGAACCGCTCGCCGTCGAGATCGCACAGCTCGACCTCGGTGACCGAGCGCACCGAGTGGCGGACCTTGCCGGTGAGCGGCGACTGGAGGCCGATCAGATCCCCGGGGAGCAGCACGTCGAGGATCTGCCGCGCGCCCCGGCGCACCATCACGTAGCGGAAGGCCCATCCCGAATAGAGGGTGTAGACCCGTTCCGACACGGTGCCGGCCTGGATGATGTCGGTGCGGGCGGGAAAGGAGGGCTGGGCGGTCTTGATCGACCGCACGAAATCGAGCTCGGCGCCCTCGAGCGGCCTGAACGCTGAGGTCCGCCGAAGCGGGCAGTGGCGACAATCGACGTACATCGGCTCAACCGCGTCCGTGCATCTGGCGAGCCGCCCTTATACCCGCAAAACGCCGCCGCTGCTGCACCATCCTTCAGGACCCCCCTCGACACTGCGGCGGCGTTACCCGCTGGTCCGGCGGGCCGCGAGCATCCAAATTTGGACAGTGCCGTCCAATCTTCGCACTTGGCGCGGGGCCCCCGCCACTCCACAGCGTCAGGCCGGAGGTCTCGTGACCCTTTTTTTCATGCACTTGCGATCGGAGGTGGGCCTGATCGAGGATCTGGAGGGCCTCGCCTTCCTGTCCCTGGACGCGGCGATCGTGGCGGCCACCGATGCGGCGCGCGACATCATGAGCGCCGACGTGCGGACGGGGGATCTGAACATGGCCCAGCAGATCGAGATTACCGGCCCCGGCAACCAGCAGGCCACCGTGCGCTTCGCCGAGGCGCTGACGATCAGGCCCGCCGCGCCGCTCGCCTGAGGGCTCTCGCCGCGGGGTTCAGGCTCCCGCGCGTGCCCGGAAAAAGGCGGGGCGGCACCGGCCGCCCCGCGCGCGCATCACGCTTTGGCTTTGCTCTTGGTGGCGGTGCTCTTGCCGCCCGACTTTGCGCCCGACTTGGCGGTCTTGTCGCCCTTGCCGCGAACCAGCGGGATGGCCGCCGCGGCGACCGCGCCGGCGAGGACCGCGGCGCCGGCGGCGATGGCGGTCTTGGGATATTGCTTCGCCTTGTCCTTCACCGCGCCATAGCCGCGCGCCATCGAGGAGCCGGAGCCTTCGGCGTCGTTCTGCTGGTTCTGCTGCGGCTCGGCAGTGGCGTGGGGCATGGCGGAATTGGGGATGTGCGACATGGATTTGCGTCTCCGTTGGTGGATGAGGGTTTCGTGCCTCTCAACGGCGGCCCCTCGCCTGCGGTTCCGGCAACGCCGACGCAACCCGGCGGCGGCCCGCCCGTTCCTTTGGAACACGACCAGAAGCGGCCCCGGCGCCGCGCCAGCGAGGAGGAGACGATGACCGACCGGCGATCCGCCGCCTTTGCCCCCGCGACCGCGCTTGCGGCGCTGCTGCTGCTTGCCGCCTGCGCGGAGAGCCGCGATCCGGCGGCGGGCCCCGAGAGCGGCGAAGGCGGCTACAACTTGGTGCCGCCGGTCGAGGCCGAGGCGATGCCCGGCGCGGGCGAGGCGCTGACGCCGGGGACGTGGCAGAAGGCCGGCGCGGGCGACGCCGCGGCGCTCCGCTTCGTCTCCGCGCAGACCGCCGAGCCGCTGTTCCGCATGGACTGCGACGGGCGCGGCGGCATCCTGCTCGACCGGCTGGGCAGCCCGGCGGCCGGCACGATCGAGATGATGGACGTGAACGTCGGCGACCAGGTCCGGCGGCTGGCGATCGACCCGGTCGAGGGCGAGGTCGCGGATGCGGCCGCCTTCGAGACGCAGGTAGTCGACGGGGACGTTCTTCAGGTAATCCACCGACGGCAGGCCGAGGCGGATGCCCCCCACTCCTACCCGAC
>JBKBVA010000250.1:0-4013 GCA_046289665.1 Allosphingosinicella sp. | reverse complement strand
GCTGATCGGGCGCTCGCTGCGGGCGGTGGTCGACCTCGAGAAGCTGGGCGAGCGGCAGATCACGCTCGACTGCGACGTCCTCCAGGCCGACGGCGGCACCCGCACCGCGGCGATCAGCGGCGCCTGGGTCGCGCTGCGCATCGCGGTGGACGGCCTCCTCGAGCAGAAATTGCTGAGCGTCGATCCGATCCGCCAGAAGGTCGCGGCGGTGAGCTGCGGCATCCACCAGGGCACCGCCGTGCTCGACCTCGATTATGTCGAGGATTCGAACGCCGGCGCGGACGGCAATTTCGTGCTGACCGGCGACGGCAACATCGTCGAGGCGCAGGTCACCGCCGAGGGCGAGACCTATGACGAGGAGGGCCTGCTCAGGCTGCTCCGCCTCGCCCGCATCGGCTGCACCGAGATCTTCGCCGCGCAGGACAAGGCGACCGGGCGATGAGGAAGCTGCAGCCCGGCAAGCTGGTCATCGCCAGCCACAATGAAGGCAAGGTCCGCGAGATACGCGACCTGCTCGGGCCTTTTGGGATCGAGCCGGTGTCGGCGGCCGAGCTCGATCTTCCCGAGCCCGACGAGATCGGCGTCAGCTTCATCGAGAATGCCGATCTGAAGGCGCGGCAGGCGGCGGACCTTTCGGGGCTGCCGGCGCTCGCCGACGACAGCGGGCTGTGCGTCGAGGCGCTCGACGGACGGCCGGGCATCTTCTCGGCGCGCTGGGCGCTCACCGCCGACCCGCGCGTGGCGCCCGACGCCGGGCCGGGCGAGGTGGAGGGGCCGCGCGACTTCGGCCTCGCCATGCGGCGGGTGCAGGAGGAACTGGAGAAGCTCGACCCGGACGCCAGCCGCGCCGCCCATTTCGTCTGCGCGCTGGCGGTGGTGTGGCCGGACGGCCGCAGCGAATGGTTCGAGGGCCGGGTCGACGGCACCCTCGTCTGGCCGCCGCGCGGCGACAAGGGCTTCGGCTACGACCCGATCTTCGTCCCCGCCGGCCGCGACGAGACGTTCGGCGAGATGGAGCCCGAGGCCAAGCACGCGATCAGCCACCGCGCCGACGCCTTCCGCAAGCTGGTGGCGGCGCTGCTCTGATGAACGCGCAGACATCCGTCATCCCGGCGAAGGCCGGGATCTCGGGTCGGACGGGTGCGGCGGCCAAGCTCGACGAGGCCCCGGCCTCCGTCGGGGCGACGGACCAGGACCTCGCCCTCTATATCCACTGGCCGTTCTGCGTCTCCAAATGCCCTTATTGCGACTTCAACAGCCACGTACGCGAGAGCGTGGACCAGGCGCAGTGGCGCGAGGCGCTGCTCCGCGACCTGGCCCGGGAGGCGGAGGCGCTGCCGGGGCGGCGGCTCGGCTCGATCTTTTTCGGCGGCGGCACGCCGTCGCTGATGCCGCCCGAGACGGTGGCGGCGCTGATCGCGGCGGCGGAGCGGCACTGGGACTTCGCCCCCGACATCGAGATCACGCTGGAAGCCAACCCCTCGTCGGTCGAGGCTTCCCGCTTCGCCGACCTCGCCCGTGCCGGCGTTAACCGCGCCTCGCTCGGCCTCCAGTCGCTCGACGACGCGGCCCTGCGCTTCCTCGGCCGCGCCCATGACGCCGCCGAGGGCATGGCGGCGCTGGAGACCGCGCAGCGCGCCTTCGCCCGCGTCAGCTTCGACCTGATCTACGCCCGGCCCGGCCAGAAGGCGGCGGCGTGGCAGGCGGAGCTCGCCCGCGCGCTCGGCTTCGGCACCGGGCACCTCTCGCTCTACCAGCTCACCATCGAGCACGGCACGCGCTTCGCCACCCTCGCCGCCAAAGGCGACCTCGCCCTCCCCGACCAGGACGAGGCGGCGGCGCTGTACGAGCTGACCCAGGCGATGACCGAGGAGGCGGGGCTGCCCGCCTATGAAATCTCCAACCATGCGCGCCCCGGCGAGGAGAGCCGCCACAACCTCGCTTACTGGCGCTACCGCGATTATGCCGGGATCGGCCCCGGCGCCCACGGCCGGCGCGGCGGCCTCGCCACCTTGCGCCACAAGAAGCCGGAAAACTGGCTTTCGGCGCTGGAGCGCAACGGCCACGGCCTTGCGGAAGAGACGCCGGTCGGCGCCGCCGACGCGAAGCTGGAGACGCTGCTGATGGGCCTCAGGCTGCGCGAAGGCGTGGCGCTCGACCGGGTGGCGGAGGTGCTCGATGTCTCCCGCGTCGAGCGGCTCGAGGCCCAGGGGCTGCTCGCGCGCGCCGACGGACGCCTCCGCGCCACGGGCGAAGCCATGCTCCTCCTCGACCGGATCCTGGCGGAAATCGCCGCCTAGTCGAAACCGCGGGGCGCCGGCGACACGATCCGCGGTGCGCCGGCCGCCACTTCGCGCACTTCCAGCGCGCGTTCGGCGATGCCGTTCGAATCGAAGCGGAAGGCGCCGTCGACGCCGACGAAGCCCTGCCGGTCCCGCAGCGCCCGTTCGGGGAAGTCGCGGCCCACCGGCCAGTCCTGCGCGATGCGGATGGCGAGCAGCACCGCGTCGTAGCCGAGGCTGGCGAGGCGATAGGGGTTGCTGCCGTAGCGGGCGCGGTAGCGGGTGCGCAGCTGGTTGAACAGATTGTCCGAGACCGCCGCATACCAGGCGCCGCGCAATGCCGCATTGGCGCCGGGATTGTCTTCGGCGGCCCACAATTCGGTGCCGAGCAGCCGCGCGTCGCCCGAGGGGCCGGAGCGGATCAGCGGCGCGGCGCTGGCGGCGCTGCGGGCGCTGTCGGCGATCAGCACCGCCTGCGCGACGCCCTGATCGTTGAGGCGGCTGATCGCGGTGCGCAGCGCCGCCGGGGCACGATCGTACGTCTGCATGCCGGTGAGGGTGCCGCCCGAGGCGCGCACCGCCGCGATCGTCGCGTCGGCGGCGCGGCGGCCGTACACCCCTTCCGGCACCAGGGCCGAGAAACGGTCCACCCCCGTGGAGCGCGCATGGGCCACGACCCGCTCCACCGACTGGGCGGGGTTGAAGCCCATCAGATAGACGCCCGCGCCTGCGACGCTGGTGTCGTTGGAAAAGGACACGACCGGCACGTCCGCCCGCCGCGCAATCGGCGCGATCACGCGCACGTCCTCCGCGAGCAGCGGCCCCAGGAACAGCCCGTTGCCGTCGGCGAGCGCCTGGTTGGCAGCCTCGGCCGCGCCCTTGGCGGTGTCGTAGATCGTGATCCGGATCCGCGCCCCGCCGGTGTCGAGCAGCGCGAGGTTCGCGGCATTGGCGATCGACTGGCCGACGCCGGCATTGGTGCCGGTGAGCGGGACGAGGACCGCCACGCGATTGTGGGTCTCGTCCTTGGGCAGGCCCGGCGTCACGGGATCAGGACGCGCCGGCTGCTCGGGAACTGGCCGCTCAGGCTCGGGCGGACGCTCGGGCGCGGGCTTGGGAACCAATTGGCAGCCGGCGAGCGCCAGGCCCATCAGAGCCGCGGCGGCAAAGCCGAAGAGGGAGCGCCGCGCTTGCGGGCGACCGGACTGCTCTGCCATGCTCTTCCACCTCATGCACTCGAACCTGCCCCCAGGCCTCTATATCGTGGCGACGCCGATCGGCAATCTCTCCGATCTGTCGCCCCGCGCCGCTTCGGTGCTGTCGTCGGCGGATGTGATCGCCGTCGAGGACAGCCGCGTGACCGCGAAGCTCCTCCAGCATATCGGCGTCAAACGCCCGATGGTCGCCTATCACGACCATAATGCGGAGCGGGTGCGGCCGGATCTGATCGCGCGGATGGACCGGGAAGCGGTGGCCCTCGTCTCCGATGCCGGAACGCCGCTCATCTCCGACCCCGGCTACAAGCTGGTTCGCGACGCGCGGGCGGCGGGGGTGCAGGTCACCACCATTCCCGGCCCCTCCGCCGCCGTCGCGGCGCTGACCTTGGCCGGGCTGCCGACCGACCGCTTCTTCTTCCTCGGCTTCCTCCCCGCCAAGGCGGGCGCCAAGGCCGCGGCGATCGCCGAGGTCGCGGCGGTGCGCGCCACGCTCGTCCTCTACGAAAGCGGCCCC
>JBKBVA010000024.1:0-15784 GCA_046289665.1 Allosphingosinicella sp. | reverse complement strand
TCACCTGGACGGAAGGCGACTCCGCCGTCCTGCTCGATCTCGGCGGCAACGCCACGCTGGCCGATGCCGACAGCGCCAATTTCGACGGCGGGTCCCTGACCCTCGCCATCACCGGCGGCGTCGCGGCCGAGGACGTGCTGGCGATCGTCGACCAGGGCACCGGCGCCGGCCAGATCGGCGTGTCGGGATCCGACGTCACCTATGGCGGCGTCGTCATCGGCACCTTCACCGGCGGCTCCGGCGGCTCGCCGCTGGCGATCAGCTTCGACGCCGACGCGACGCCCGCGGCGGTGCAGGCGCTGATGCGCAACATCAGCTATTCGAACAGCGGCGGCGACGACCCCACCGACGGCGACCGCACCGTCACCTGGACGCTGGTCGACGGCGACGGCACCGCAAACGGCGGCGTCGATACCCTCCAGTTCACCACCACGGTCGACGTCGACCCGGTCAATGACGAGCCCGAGGGCGCCGACAAGGACGTGACCATCCTCGAGGACGGCACCCACACCTTTACCACGAGCGATTTCGGCTTCAGCGATCCGCTCGACGGCGGGACCTTCTCGTTCGTCAAGATCACCACGCTGCCGACGGCCGGCAAGCTGTTCCTCGACGGGGTCGAGATCGGCGCGGCCGGGGGCGACGTGTTCGTCCAGGACATCATCGACGGCAAGCTGACCTATCAGCCCGAGGCCGACGCCAACGGCACCAACTACGCCAGCTTCACCTTCCAGGTGGGCGACGACGGCGGCACCGCCAATGGCGGCGTCAACACCGACCAGACGCCGAACACCTTCACCTTCGACGTGACGGCGGTGAACGACGATCCGGCCATCGGCAATCTCGACGGCGACACGGTGAGCTTCACCGAAGGCGATGCCCTTATGTCGGCCTCGCTGGACACCGGCCTCGACGCGCTCGTCTCGGATGTCGACAACGTCAATTTCGACGGCGGCTCGCTGCGGGTCCAGGTCACCACCAATGCGGTGCCGGGCGAGGATTTCATCTACTTCAACAATTCCAACCCGGCGTTCGGCCTGACCTTCAGCGGCAACACCCTGTCCTATAACGGGGTGGCGTTCGCGACCTTCACCGCGCCGAGCGAGGACCGCACCTTCACCTTCAATTCGAATGCGACTCCGCAGGCGGTGCAGTCGCTGGTGCGCAGCCTTACCTATTTCAATTCCAACACCGCCAATCCCTCGGACGCCACGCGCACCGTGGAGCTGACGCTCAGCGACGGCAGCGGCGGCAGCACGACCGTGGCGACCAGCGTCGATGTCATCGCCGTCAACGACGCGCCGACGGGCGCCGACAACACCGTCACCACCAGCGAGGACGACGCCTACGCCTTCACCGCCGCCGACTTCGGCTTCGCCGACGCCGCCGAGGGCCATGAGCTCGCCGCGGTGATCGTCACCAGCCTGCCGACGAACGGCACGCTGGTCCTGAACGGCGGGCAAATCACGGCGGGCCATCTGCCGCTGACCGTGCCCAAGGCCGACATCGACGCCGGCTTCTTCGTCTTCGTGCCCGACGCCGACGAATTCGGCACCGGCTATGCCAGCTTCGGCTTCCAGGTGCAGGACGACGGCGGCACCGCCAACGGCGGCGACGACACGTCGGGCACCTACACGCTCACCATCGACGTGACGCCGGACAATGTCGCGCCGGAGGTGGACCTGAACGGCGCCGGCGCAGGCGTCGACAACACCGCCACCTACACCGAGCAGGCGCCGATCGTCACGCTCGCGGCCGATCTGACGGTGGCCGACGACGGGGCGACGCTGACCGGCGCGACCGTGCAGATCACCGGCGGCTTCGTGCCGCTGGCGGGCGACGGCGCGGACTATCTCGGTATCGCCGGCTCGGGCAGCGGCACCGTCGGCGCGATCAGCTACAGCTACAGCGCCCTCACCGGCGTGCTGACGCTGAGCGGTTCGGCCAGCGTCGCCGACTATCAGGCGCTGCTGCGGCAGGTTTCCTTCCAGTCGACCACCAACGATCCGGGCACGAGCCGCACGATCAGCTGGACGGTGACCGACGGATCCCTGTCGAGCACGGCCGTAGAGACCACGATCACCGTAACGCCGGTCAACGATGCACCCGTGATCACCCTCGCCGACGCGACCGTGTCCGGCACCGAGGACGAGAATGTCGTGTTCAACGCGGCGAACGGGAATGCGATCACCGTTTCCGATCTCGACAATGCCACGCTGACGGTGACGCTCGCCGTCGCCAACGGGGCGCTGACGCTGTCTCAGACGACGGGTCTCAGCTTCAGCACGGGCGACGGCACCGGCGACTCCTCGATGACCTTCACCGGCTCGGCCGCCGACATCAATGCGGCGCTCGAGGGACTCGTCTATCGCGGCAATCTCAATTACGAGGGGGCCGACACGCTGAACGTCGAGGTGACGGACGGGGCGCTTACCGACACCGACAGCATCGCCATCACGCTGGCCGACGACGGCAAGATCGACGGGACGCCGGGCAACGACACGCTGGTCGGCACGCCTTTCTCCGACTTCTTCGATCTCTCGCAGGGCGGCAGCGACACCGCGAACGCACTGGGCGGGCTCGACGTCTTCTACATGGGCGGCGCGCTGGATGCCGGCGACAATCTCGACGGCGGCGCCTTGATCGACCAGCTGGCGCTGCAGGGCGACTATTCGGGCGGCCTGACGCTGGGCGCGAACAATCTCACCAACATCGAGATTCTCGCTTTGCTCTCCGGCTCGGACGACCGCTTCGGCGACACCGCCGGCAACAGCTACGACTACAACCTCACCCTCGTCGACGCCAATGTCGCGGCGGGCGACCGGCTGTTCATCGACGCCGCCCAGCTCGGCGTCGGCGAGGATCTGATCTTCGACGGCTCGGCCGAGACGAACGGCAGCCTGTGGTTCTTCGCCGGCAAGGGGACCGACAACCTCACCGGCGGCGCGCAGAGCGACGTCTTCCTGTTCCGCGACGGCGGCCGCTTCACCGCGGACGACCGCATCGACGGCGGCGCCGGAACCGATCAGCTGGCGCTGCGCGGCAACTATTCGACGCAGATCGTCATGCAGGCGGATACGATCAAGAATGTCGAGGCGATCGCCCTGCTCTCGGGCAACAACACCCATTACGGTCCGTTCGCCGGCAACTTCTCGTACAATCTGCTGATGCACGACGGGAACGTCGCGGCGGGCAAGACCCTGTTCGTCGACGCCGCCCAGCTGCGCGCCGGCGAAAGCCTGATCTTCGACGGCAGCCAGGAAACCAACGGCGTCTTCAAGATCTGGGGCGGGCTCGGCAACGACGTGCTGATCGGCGGCGCCGGGGCGGACACGATCATCGGCGGCGGCGGCGCGGACACGATGGCCGGCAACGGCGGCAACGACATCTTCCGCTACTTCAGCACCAGCGACAGCGCGGTGGGCGCCGAGGATACGATCATCAGCTTCTTCGCGGGCGACATCATCGACCTGTCGGCGATCGACGCGCGGGCGCACACGCCGCAGGACAATGCGTTCAACTTCATCGGCTCCGCGGCGTTCAGCGGATCGGGGAACGGATCGTCCGGCCAGCTGCGCGCCCAGAATACGAGCGGCAACAACTGGATCATCGAAGGCGACACCAACGGCGACGGCACGGCGGATTTCCGCATCAACGTCATCACCGCCGACGGCGATCCGATCACCGCGGTCGACTTCATCTTCTGAGCCGCGAGCCGGGGCGGTGCGCCGCCCCGGCCGCCGGTGGCGCGCTCCGGACGTTTTTTGCAACGCCTGCCGATTTTGTCCGCATTGCCGGTCATCGGGCGGCGCAATATGATGCGCACGACGTAATTCCGGGGAGCATTCGATGAGCTACAGGGCCTTGATCGTGGCCGGCGCGGCGGCAGCGGCGCTGGCCGGCGGCGCGGCTGCGTTCGCGCAGGCGGGCAAGGACGGCACCGCCGTCTACTGGATGACGGCCGAGACCGGCAGCGGCATGGCCGCGGCGATGGGCGGCGGCGATCCGCAGGCGATGGCGGCGGCGATGATGGGCGACCGCGGCGGCCAGGCGGCCTTCGCCCACACCCTCAATCTCCAGCTCGGCACCGGCCGCCGCGCGCCGGGCGAGCCTTCCGCCGAGCACGTGCCGCCGGCCGGGCTCAAGGCGGGCGCGAGCCTGCCGCTGGTGACGCCGAAGGCGGCGGCCGCGTCCGGCCCGGCGACGCCCTGGAACGGTCAGATCGAGAAGCCCAAGGGCCGGATGCTGATCTATTGGGGCTGCGGCGACAAGGCGCGCGCCGGCCAGCCGGTGGTGGTCGACTTCGCGTCTTTGATGTCGGGCAAGGCGCCCGCCGGCTTCACCGGCGCCAGCTTCAAGGCGATGGTGCCGCCGTCCGCCGGCAACCACGCCACCTACGGCGAATGGCCCAACCAGCGCTCGCAGACGCGGGTGCCGCCGACGGGCTCGCTGGTCGGCGAGCATGTCGTGCGCGGCAATTACACGCCCGAAATCCGCTTCACCCTCGGCCAGGGCCAGGATTTCCTCGCGCCGGTCCAGCTCACCGCCCAGAGTGCGGCGGCGTCCGGCGCGGTGCCGCTCGCCTGGCGCGCGGTGCCGGGTGCGAAGGCCTGGTTCGCCACGACGATGGGCGCGGCCGAAAATGGCGACTTCATCATGTGGAGCTCCAGCGAGGTCCAGATGCCCGGCATGGGGATCGACCATCTCGAGGAGGGCGAGCTGAACCGCCTCGTCCAGCAGAAGGTGCTGATGCCGGCGAGCGCGTCGAGCTGCACCGTGCCCGCCGAGGTGGCGCGCGCCGCACCGCAATCGATGCTGTCGCTGACCGCGCTCGGCGGCCAGGCCAATTTCAGCCACCCCGCGCGGCCCGCACAGGCGCCGGCCTCGTGGCGGCCGGAATGGACGGTGAAGCTGCGGACCAAATCGACCCATATGGGCATGCTCGGCATGGACATGGCCGATCTGATGTCCGGGCGCGACGCCGACGACGCGGACGAAGCCGCCGAGGCGCGCCCGGCGCGCAAGCCGAAGAAGAAGGACCTGCTCAAGAAGGGCCTCGGCGGGCTGCTCGGCAACTGAGGCGCGGCGGTGGGCGGCGCGATCGAGGCTCCCGCCGCCGCCGCAGCCGCCGCACGCGCCGCGCTCCGCCACGTCGTCGATTTCGCGCTGCCGCCGCGCTGCCCGGGCTGCGGCGAGATCGTCGGCGCTCCCCACCGTTTCTGCCTCGCCTGCTGGGGCAGCCTCGCCTTCCTCGGCGATCCCTGCTGCGCGTGCTGCGGCCTCCCCTTCGCTTATGGGGAGGGGGAGGCGGCGGCATGCGGCCGCTGCCTCGCCGATCCGCCCCGCTTCGACCGGCTGCGCGCCGCGGTCGCCTATGGCGAGGTGGCGCGCAAGGTCGCGCTGAAGCTCAAATATAGCGGCCGGCCGGGCGTCGCGGGGACGCTGGCGCGGTTCATGGCGCGACATCTCGAGGCGCGGCCGGAGGCTTTGCTGGTCCCGGTGCCGCTCCATCGCTGGCGCATCTGGTCGCGCGGCTACAACCAGGCGGCGCTGATCGCCGCGGCGCTCTCCGCGCAATGCGGCGTTCCGGCGGCGCAGGACGCGCTGCGCCGGGTCAAGGCGACTCCGCCGCTCAAGGGGCTGGGGCGGCGCGAGCGGGCCGAGGCGGTGCGCGGCGCCTTCCGGGTCACCGATGCGGGGAAGGCGCTGCTGCGCGGCCGCGATGCGATCCTGGTCGACGACGTCTTCACCAGCGGCGCCACCGCCAATGGCTGCGCCAAGGCGCTGAAGCGCGCCGGGGCGGCGCGGGTTGAGGTGCTGTGCTGGGCGCGGGTGGTGCGCGAGGAAGCGGGCTAGCCTCCGCCGCCGCCGCAGGCGGTTGAACAAAGCCGCGGCTCAGGCTTTGACGATGCTGGGCGGATTGACAGCCGGCCGGCGAGGCCGCACCCCCGCCGCAGTCAATGAGGAGCGAGACGATCCATGGCACGCGTCGAGATCTACACCAAGTTCGGCTGCCCCTATTGCGCGCGGGCCAAGAAGCTCCTCGGCGACAAGGGCGTCGACTATGAGGAATATGATATCGGCGGGAATGCCGGAAAGCGGCAGGAGATGATGGAGCGCGCCAACGGCCGCCACACCGTCCCGCAGATCTTCATCGACGGCCGCCATGTCGGCGGGTCGGACGATCTCGCCGAGCTCGACGGCAGCGGCCGGCTCGATCCGATGCTGGCCGGCGGTGACGCCTAGACGCTCGACTCGGCGGGCCGCGCACGGCTAGGCAGGGGAACCTTCCCTGCCGGAGCCCTTCATGCGCCACGCCTTTCTCGCCTTCGCCGCCGCCGCCGCCGCAAGCCTCGCCGCCCCCGCCGCTGCCGAGACGGTAGTCGTCACCGCCGACCGGATGGTAGACGTGCTCGCCGGCCGGGTGGTCGAGGATCCGGTGATCGTCATCACCGACGGGCGCATCGCCTCGGTGGTCGGCCGCGGCGGCGCGCGGCCGCTCATCCCCGAAGGCGCGACGCGGATCGACCTGCCGGGCAAGACCATTCTCCCCGGCCTCATCGACATGCACGTCCATCTCGACGCCAATCCGCGCTACGGCGGCTATTCGGGCCTCCAGTTCACCGACACCTTCTGGACCGTCCAGGGCGTGCAGAATGCCCGCGACATGCTGGAGGCGGGCTTCACCACGGTGCGCAACGTCGGCTCCGAAAACTATGCCGACGTCGGCTACAAGCAGGCGATCGACGAGGGGCTGATCCTCGGGCCGCGCATCGTTCCCGCCGCCCATTCGCTCGGCGCCACCGGCGGCCATTGCGACCAGACCTATCTGCCGCCCTCCTTCGGGGCGAAAGGGAAGGCGGTCGGCGACGGGCCGCAGGAGCTCAGGCAGCGGGTGCGCGAGCAGCGCAAATACGGCGCCGAGGTGATCAAGGTCTGCGCGACCGGCGGCGTCTTCTCGCGCAACACCGAGCCGGGGCAGCAGCAGCTCTCCGAAGAGGAGCTGCGCGCCATCGCCGACGAGGCGCACCAATGGGGCCTCAAGACCGCCGCCCACGCCCACGGCGCCGCCGGGATCAAGGCGGCGATCCGCGCCGGCATCGACACGATCGAGCACGCCTCGCTGATCGACGCCGAGGGCATCCGCCTGGCGAAGGAGCGCGGCACCTGGCTGGCGATGGACATCTTCAACACCGAGTACACGCAGGCCGAGGGCGCGAAGAACGGCGTGATGGAGGACAATCTCCGCAAGGACCGCGAGATCGCCCAGATCCAGCGCGACAATTTCCGCGCCGCGCACAAAGCCGGCGTCAGGATGGTCTATGCGACCGACGCCGGGGTGATGCCGCACGCCCTCGCCGGCGGCCAGTTCCGCTGGATGGTGGAATATGGAATGACGCCGATGGAGGCGATCCAGGCGGCGACCCGCAACGCGGCGCAGGCGCTGGGGCGCGAGACGGACGTCGGCGCGATCGCGGTGGGGCGCTACGGCGACCTCGTCGCGGTGGACGGCGATCCGCTGGCCAACGTGCGCGTGCTGGAGGACGTCGCCGTCGTCATCAAAAGCGGCGCGGTGGTGAAGAGGGCGGAGTGATGCGGCTCGTCCTCCACGATTACTGGCGCAGCTCCGCGAGCTACCGCGTCCGCATCGCGCTGGCGCTGAAGGGCCTCGGCTATGAGCGGCGGCCGGTGGACCTCGCGGCCGGCGACCAGCGCGAGGAGGCGTATCGCGCGCTCAACCCGCAGGGCTTCGTGCCGATGCTGGAGGCGGAGGGGCTCAAGCTGACGCAGAGCATCGCCATCATCGCCTGGCTCGAGCAGACGCATCCCGAGCCGCGGCTCCTGCCCGCCGACGCCGGCGATGCGGCGCACGTGCGGGCGATGGCGCTGACCATCGCCTGCGACATCCACCCGCTCAACAATCTGCGCGTGCTCAAATATCTGGTCGGGCCGCTCGGCCAGGGCGAGGCGGCCAAGCAGGCGTGGATCGCGCGCTGGATCGGCGACGGCTTCGCCGCGCTCGAGGCGCTCGCCGCCCCGCGCGCCGGCCGCTTCCTGTTCGGCGACGCGCCGAGCCTGGCGGACGTCTGCCTGGTGCCGCAAATCTACAACGCCCGGCGCTTCGGCGTGCCGCTCGACGCCTATCCGACCCTGCTGCGCGCCGATGCGGAGGCGCAGGCGCATCCGGCGTTCCAGGCGGCGCACCCCGATCGCTTTGCGCCAGGAGACTGAGCTATTATCGTCACCCCGGCGAAGGCCGGGGTCTCGGGGCAAAAGAGGCGCGGGTGCCTTTCACCCGACGAGATCCCGGTCTTCGCCGGGATGACGGTGGGGCCGGGACGACGACAAGGGAGACGCACAATGGGCCGCGTGGACGCAATCAACCAGGGCATGGCGGGGGCCTCGCCGCTCGCCTCGGTCGAGATCCCCTCGCTGGAGGGCAAGGTCTCGGACGAGGAGTGGAAGATCCGCGTCGACCTCGCCGCCGCCTACCGCCTCGTCGCTTATTACGGCTGGGACGATCTCATCTTCACCCATCTCTCGGCGCGCATCCCGGGGCCGGAGCACCATTTCCTGCTCAACCCCTACAACCTGATGTTCGAGGAGGTGACCGCCTCCAGCCTCGTCAAGGTCGACATGCACGGCCTGCCGGTCGAGCCCTCGCCCTTCATCACCAACCCGGCCGGCTTCACCATCCATTCGGCGATCCACATGGCACGCGAGGATGCGCAGGCGGTCATCCACCTCCACACCCCGCACGGCCAGGCGGTGTCGGCTCATGGCGAGGGGCTGCTGCCGCTCACCCAGACGGCGATGCTGATCCGCGAGGAAGTGGCCTATCACGATTATGAGGGCGTCGCCGTCGACCTCGACGAGCGCGAGCGGATCATCGCCGACCTCGGCGACAAGGGCGCGATGCTGCTCAGGAACCACGGCACGCTTGCCGTCGGCGAGACGGTGGGCGAGGCCTTCCTCAGAATCTATTTTCTCGAGCGCGCCTGCCAGGCCCAGATCCTCGCCCTCTCCGCCGGCGAGGGCAATCTCAACAACCCGCCCCAGGGCTCGCCCGAAGTGACGGCGCAGCAGGGCAAGATGGGCCTCAAGCTCGCCGCCGGCGCGCTGGCCTGGCCGGCCCTGCTGCGGAAGGCCTACCGGCTCGATCCCGGCTTCGCGACCTAGACGATGCCCTCCACGCCCTGCGGGCTGAGCGCCGCCGGCGGGGCTTCGTACCAGTCTCTCTTCAGCCGGCGCGCCGCGATGAAGTAGATGGCGGCGCTCAGCAGGTAGAAGCCGAGGCCGTAGAGGATCGACCAGCGCAGCGAATCCTCGCCATAGGCGGCGCTCATCGTGTCGGACATGAAGCCGAGGAAGAAGATGCCGAAGCCGATGCCGATCAGATTGTTGATGAACAGGAAGCTCGCCGAGGAGGTCGCGCGCATGTTGGGCGGCACGATGTGCTGGACGGCGGCGATGACCGGGCCGAGCCAGGCGAGCGCCAGCATCTGGCCGATGGTGAAGAGGATCCAGCCGAGCACCAGCGACTGGGCGAACAGGCCGAAGGCGAAGGCCGGGGCGGCGATCAGGAAGCAGATGGCCGGGATGAGCGCGTAGGCGCCGGGATTCTCCGGCCCGACGCGGTCGCCGATCCAGCCGCCGAGCCAGGTGCCGGCGACGCCGCCGACCAGCACGATCGATCCGTAGAACCAGCTCACTTCCATCAGCTCCAGGCCGTAGCTGCGGCTGAAGAAGCTCGGCAGCCAGAAGATGAGGCCGTAGCCGAGGATCGAGCCCGAGGCGGCGCCGAAGGAGAGCAGCCAGAAGGAGGGGGTGCGCGCCAGCGTGCCGGCGACGACCGGGAAGGGCGGGGCCGGCTCGCTCGCCTGGCCGTCCGACGTGTCGAAGCCGCCGCGCACCGGCTCCCTGATGCCGAGCTTGACGAGCAGGGCGGCGGGCAGGCCGGCGAGGCCGACGATGATGAAGGCGGCGCGCCAGTCCAGGTTGGAGGCGATCCAGCCGCCGAAGAACACGCCGAGCGCCGAGCCGATCGGGATTCCCAGCGAGAAGAAGGCGAGGGCGCGGGCCCGGCTCTTCTTCGGGAAGTAATCGGAGATGAGCGCGTAAGACGGCGCGACCCCGCCCGCTTCGCCGATGCCGACGCCCATCCGGGCAAGGAACAGGTGCCAGAAATTCTGGGCGAGGCCGCAGAGGGCGGTGAAGGCGCTCCACAGCGCCACCGAGACGGCGATGATGTTGACCCGGCTCTTCCTGTCGGCGAGCCAGGCGATCGGGATGGCGAGGCCCGAATAGAAGAGGGCGAAGGCGATGCCGCCCATCAGGCCGAGTTGCTGGTCGGACAGGCCCAGCTCGGCTTTGATCGGCACGGCGAGGACGCCGATGATCTGCCGATCGATGAAGTTGAAGATATAGGCGAGGAGCAGGATGGCGAGAACGCGTCCCCCTCGTGCGGGGGTGGGTGCGGTCACGCTGTTCATGCTCCTCGCCTATCCTGCTTAGAAGTTCACGCCAAGGCTCAGGAACACCTGGCGCGGGTTTCCGTAGAAGGCCGTCGCCACGCCCTCGCGGCCGAGGCTCGGCGTCGGCAGGCCGTTGGCGCCGAGCACCGGCGCGCCGGTCACCGGGTTGGTCACCAGGAACTGGTAGCCGGAGGTGATGTACTGCTTGTCGGTGATGTTCTTGGCGTGGAGGCCGATCGTGTAGCGGTCCCCGGCGCTCGTCCAGACCAGGCTGGCGTCGAGCAGGGCGTAGCCCGGCTGGTCGAGATAGGGGCTCGGCGTCTCGAACTGGAAGGTCTTGCTCCGGTAGGAGAGCGTCGTGCTCGCCGACAGGTCGCCGCCCGCCATCGGCGTGCTGTAGTCGAGCGTGCCGGACAGCGTCCACTTGGGCGTGTTCTGGATGCGCCGGAAGTCCGCCACGTCGACCGGGCCCTGGCCCGGAATGTTGGTGATGAACTCGTCATATTGCGCGTCGAGATAGCCCAGGGTCCCGGCGAAGTTCAGGCGCGAGCCGTCCCCGCCGCGGAACAGGGTGGCGAGAAGCTCGGTCTCGATGCCCTTGAAGCTCGCCGCGCCGGCATTGGTGGTGACGCCGACGAAGGTCGGAACGCCGTTGATCACCGCACCGACCGAGCCCGGCACCTGCACGTCCTTATAGTCGGCGTAGAAGCCGGCGATGGCGAGGCGCAGGCGCCGGTCGAACAAGGCGGCCTTGTAGCCGATCTCGTAGCTGTTCACCGTCTCCGGATCGAACAGGAAGTAGTCGAAGATCTCGGTATATTCGCGCGTGCCGTTGCCGTTGAGGTCCGGCGCGGCGGTCGAGAGGCCGCGCGGATCGAAGCCGCCGCCCTTGAAGCCCTTCGAATAGCTTGCGTAGATCGTGTTGTCCTCGTCCGGCTTGAAGCTGATCGAGGCGCGCGGGGTGAATTCCTTGAAGGTCTTCTCGCCGGTGAAGTCCGACGTGCGCGGGCCAAGCTGCGTGCCGTTTCCGCCCAGAAGCGGCGAGGGGCCGTTAAGGTAGTTGGCGCGGATCACCGTCGCCTGGCGCTTGTCGTTGGTGTAGCGGCCGCCGACCGAGACGGCGAACTGGTCGGTCAGGTCGTAGGTGAAGTCCGCGAACACCGCCCAGGTCTTGGTGTCGACGTCACCGAAGGTGGAGGCGGTGAGGCCGGGCAGCACTACCGGCGAGGTCGTCGCCAGAACCACGTCGAAGACGTTGTTGGCGTTGGCGTCGAGATAATAGAGGCCGGCGACGCCGTTCAGCGCACCGCCTTCGTACAGCACCTGGAATTCGTTGGAGAATTGCTTGTTGCGGTAGATGGCGGGCACGTCGACGTCGGCCGCGGGGAGCGAGTCGAAGTCGATCGGGGCGAAGCTCTTGTCCTTGCGGTAGGCGAGGATGTTCTTGAGCGTGATCGCGTCGCTGACCCGCAGCTCAGCGCGCACCGCGCCGCCATAGGCCTCGATCTCCTGCTCGGGCGAGTTGAGGCCCGCGCGCGTGTCGTAGACGTCGTCGAGCACCGGCGCGCCCGACAGCAGGCCCGGGATCAGCCGGTGGCCGTTGCGCGGATCGCTATTGTCCTTGGTGTAGTCGGCCGAGACGCGGACGAAGAGCGCCGAGCTCGGCTCGAGCTCGACCGTGCCGCGCGCGGCCCAGATGTCGCGATTGTAGTTGTCGAGGCCGTTGTTGCGGTTCTCGCCGAAGCCGTCGCGGCTGAGGCGGGCGGCCGAGGCGCCGATCCGGACCTGGTCGGAGATCGGCGTGCTGCCGGAGAGGATGAGGTCGGCCTGCTGGTAGGTGCCGAGATTGGCGCGGGCGCGGAAGGTCGGCTCCTCGTCGAGGCGGCGGGTGACGTACTTGATCGCGCCGCCGATCGTGTTGCGGCCGTAGAGCGTGCCCTGCGGCCCGCGCAGCACCTCGATCCGCTCGACGTCGTAAATGTCGAGGACGGCGGCCTGCGGGCGGTTGAGATAGACGTCGTCGAGATAGAGGCCGACGCCCGCCTCGAAGCCGGCGACCGGATCCTGCTGGCCGACGCCGCGGATGAAGGCGGTGAGCGTCGTATTGGTGCCGCGCGAGGTCTCGAGCGTCACGTTCGGCGTGGTGTCGGAAATGTCGGTGATGTCGACCGCGCCCATGCGCTCCAGCGCCTCGCCCGAATAAGCGGTGACGGCGATCGGCACGTCGAGCAGGCTCTCCGCGCGGCGGCGGGCGGTGACCACGATGTCGGCCTCCTGGGTGGCGGCCTGCTCGCCCAGCGCCTCGTTGGCGGCGACGGCCTGCTGCTCTTCGGAGACGGCGGTGCCGGCGGGCTGCTCGGTTTCCTGCGCGACCTGCGCGGCGAGCGGCGCGGCCGCGGCGAGGGCGGCGAAGGCGGTGCCGACCCTGAGGGCGGCGGTAAGGGGCAGGCGGTTCATGGCGGTCTTCTCCCGGTTATGCTGCAGTGTGGATGGTGCGGACAGGCGGCAAGGCGGCCGCGAAATCGGCGAGGGTGCGGTTGAACAGCTCCGGCTGCTCGAGATGCGGGGCGTGGCCGGAATGTTCGAAGCGGACGGCGCGGGCGTCGGGAAGCGCTTCGACCAGATGGTCGGCGGTGTCGGCGCCGTAGAGGTGGCTCTGGGCGCCGTGGACGACCAGGGTCGGCTGGCGGATCGAGGAGAGCAGGGGGCGCACGTCCTCGGCGGCGAGCGAGCGCCACAAGGCGCCGATCGCCTCCGGATCGTTGCGGGCGAACTCGGCGCCGGCCCAGTCGGCGAGCGCGGCGGCTTCCGGGCCGGGCGGCTGGGCGAAGATCGCGGCGCCGGCGGCGGCGGCGAAGGTGGGGAAATCGTCGCGGATCGCCTCGGTGCGCGCCTCGCACGTTTCGGGCGAGAGGCCGAGCGTCCAGTCGCCCTCGTTCAAAACCCGCGGCGTCATGTCGACCACCACGGCGCCGGCGAAGCGGCGGGAGGCGGGGCCGGCGAGCAGGCGCCACAGTACCGAGGCGCCGAGCGACCAGCCGACGACGATCGCCTCTTCGAGGCCGAGATGGGCGGCAAGCTCGCCGACGTCGAAGGCGAGGCGCTCGATCGTCGGCGTCTCCAGCGCGGCGCGCGATTCGCCGTGGCCGCGAAGGTCGATCGTGACGAGACGGAAGTCGGCGGCGAGTGCACGCTGCGGCGTGAAGAAGCCGCTATGCGCCATCAGCCCGTGGAGCAGCACCAGCGGCCGCCCTTCGCCTTCGTCGGCAAAGGCGATTCGCGCGCCGTCGGATGCGGTGAACTGCTGCAACTAACCCCTCCCCGTGCCGCGCATGCCCCTTCTCGCGGAGGCTGGTGCGGCGCACTTCCTCATGCCGTACGGTGAAACCTGAGTCAATGTTCAAGTTATGGGCGGGAGACCCTTGCGGCCGCCGCCCATTCCGCGCGTCAGAACAGGAAGTAGATCGCGGTGCAGCTGGTCAGGCCGACGATAAGGCTCATCGGCACGCCGACCTTGAGGAAATCGGCGAAGCGATAGTCGGCGGCGGCGTAGACGATGGTGTTGGTCTGGTAGCCGATCGGGGTCGCGAAGCTGGCCGAGGCGGCGAACATCACCGCCACGATCAGTGGCCGCGGATCGAGCCCGAGCTGTTGGGCGAGCGCGATGACGATCGGCGTCATCACCACCGCGACGGCGTTGTTGGTCACCGTCTCGGTGAAGATCCAGGTCATGAAATAGATGGCGAGCAGCAGCAGGAAATAGGGCGCGCCGGAGAGCCAGGGCGTGATCGCGTCAGCGATCAGCGAGATGCTGCCGGCCCGCTGCAGCCCCGCCCCGACCGCCAGCATCGCGAAGATGAGGACGAGGACGTTGCCGTCGATCGCGCTCCACGCTTCTTCGGGATCGATGCAGCGGGTGAGGAGGATGATGGCGACGCCGAGGATCGCGCTGGCGGCGATCGGCATGATGCCGAGCGCGGCGAGGATGACGGCGCCGAGCAGGGTCGCCACCGCGATCGGCGCCTTCGCCCGGCGGTAGGGCCGCGCCTGGGACGAGGAGACGCCGAGCAGGTGGACATGCTCGCGCAGTGCCTGGATCTCGAGCGGGCGCGCGGCGATGAGCAGCATGTCGGCGGCGCGCAGCCGCGCGTCGCGCAGGTCCGGGCCGGGCAGGTGGCGGCCGCGGGCGATCCCGAGGATCCGGATCGGCAGGCGCGACAGCATCGGGATCTCGGCGAGGCGGTGGCCGAGGCTCGGGTGGGTCGGCGCGACCGTCGCCTCGAACAGCTCGACGTCGGCCGGCCGGCCTTCGCTGGACAGGTCGACGCCGCCGCGCAGGCCGCCGGTGCCGACGATGAAGTCGCGGCCGGCGGCGAGCGCCGCCAGCTCGTGCGGCGTCCCGGCGACGACGAGGCGGTCGCCCGCCGCCAGCAACTCGCCACCGAGCGCGTCGCGCCGCGTCTCCCGCCCGCGCTTGAGGGCGAGCAGGCGGAGCCGCGGCGGGTTGAGGCTGGCGACGCTCTCCACCTTGCGGCCGACCAGCGCGCTGCCGGGGTTGAGGGTGAGTTCGGAAAGGCACAGGCTGCCCTCGTCCTCCTCCGCCGCGATCTCGCCGCGGTCGGGCAGCAGCCCCCGGCCGATCAGCGTCAGCGCGAGCACGCCCACCGCCGCCGCCGCGAGGCCGACGCCGGTGATCTCGAAGATGCCGAAGGCCGGCTGGCCGAGCTCCTGCGCGACGCCGTCGACGAGCAGGTTGGTGCTGGTGCCGATGAGGGTGAGGGTGCCGCCGAGGATCGAGAAATAGGAGAGGGGGATGAGGAGCTTGGTCGCGGCGATGCCGAGCGTCCGCCCGAGCCGCCGCACGACCGGCGTCAGCACCATCACCACCGGCGTGTTGTTGACGATCGCCGAGCTGATCAAAGTCCCGCCGAGCACCTCGCCGATCACCAGGCGCGGCCGCTGGTTGGCGCGGCGGGTGACGAGCGCGCCGACCGCGTCCATCACCCCGGTGCGGATCAGCGCCCCCGACAGGACGAACAGCGCCGCGATGGCGATCGGCGCCGAATTGGCGAAGGCGCCGAGGATCACCGAGGCGGGCGCGAGGCCGAGCAGGAAGATCGCCGCCACGCCGGCGATCGCGACGACCACCGGCGGAAAGCGCTCGGCGAGGAAGCCGATCAGCATCTCGCGCCGTGCGCCGAGGGTTCCGAACGCCGTGCCCACGTCCATCGCCGCCAGCGAGATGAACACCCGCGCTAGCGCGAACAGTCCCACCAGCGCCACCGCGTCCGCCGCCGGCGAGAGCGGCA
>JBKBVA010000249.1:0-4107 GCA_046289665.1 Allosphingosinicella sp. | reverse complement strand
CCCACCGTCGTAACCCCGGCCGGCATCGTCGGCCTCACCTTCAGGAACGAGGCCGAGACCGCCAATGCGCTGATCCCGAAGCTGAAGGCGGAAGGCGTCGACGCCATCGTCGTGCTGATCCACCAGGGCGCCGAGAGCGCGGCCGGCTTCGGCGGCGACGGCTGCGACACGCTGTCGGGCGACCTGCTGCCGATCCTCGAGGCGCTCGACCCGGAGGTCGACCTCGTCGTCTCCGGCCACACCCACCGGGCCTATGTCTGCGACTATGCGCGGCTGAACCCGGCGAAGCCGTTCCTCGTCACCAGCGCCGGCGATTATGGCACGATGCTCACCGACATCCGCCTCACCGTCGATCCGGCGCGGGGCGACGTGGTGGCGAAGAGCGCGAAGAACCTCATCGTCCAGGGCGAAGGCTATGCGAGCTCGGGCGGCGAGATCGCCACCACCGACGCCTATCCCCTCTACGTCGCGGACGCCGAGGTCGCCGCTTTGGTCGACCGCTACGTGAAGGCCGCCGAGCCGCTCGCCGCGCGGGTGGTGGGCCGCCTCGCCGGGCCGGCGCCGCGCAGCAGGAACGAGGCCGGCGAGAGCCCGCTCGGCGCGCTGGTCGCCGACGCGCAGCTCGCCGCGACCAACACGCCCGCCACCGGCGGCGCCGAGATCGCGCTGATGAACCCGGGCGGCGTGCGCGCCGACCTGATCCCCGCCGCCGACGGCAGCGTCACCTACGGCCAGCTCTTCGCGGTCCAGCCGTTCGGCAACGCGCTTGTGGTGAAGAGCTTCACCGGCCGCCAGCTGAAAGCGATCCTCGAGCAGCAGTTCGACAGCGGCTCCAACTCGATCAGCCAGCCCAACATCCTCCAGGCGTCGCGCGGCTTCAGCTTCGGCTACGACCTGTCGAAGCCGGCGGGGCAGCGGATCGTCGCCGCGACGCTGAACGGCCGTCCGCTGGAGGACGACCGGGTCTACCGCGTCACCACCAACGGCTTCCTCGCGTCCGGCGGCGACAATTTCACGCTCCTGCGCGACGGCACCGATCAGGTGGGGGGCCCGCAGGATCTCGACGCGCTCGAAGCCTATGTCGCGGCGAACAGCCCGCTGACGCCGCCGGAGGCGAACCGGATCAGGAACATGTCGCCGCGCTGAGGAGAGGCGGCAAAGGGGGGAAGAAGAGAATGGATTCGACCGACGCCGCCGACCTGATCGCGGAGATTCACGAGGAGCGGGCGGAGAACGACGCGCAGGAGAGCTTCCGCAACCGCGCGGCGCTGCTCATCGCCACCCTGGCCGCGATCCTCGCCATCGGCGGCATGGGCGGCGGCAACGCCACCGACGCGATGATCGAGAACAACATCAAGGCGAGCGACACCTGGGCCTTCTTCCAGGCCAAGAACATCCGCCAGACGATGTACGAGATCGAGGCGGGGAAGCTGGAGGCGCAGGTCGTCGCCGGCAACGCGCCCGTGGGCGCCGCCGAGCGCCTCGCCGACTACAAGGCCACCGCCGCGCGCTACGACAGCGAGCCCGATCCCGAAGCGCCCGACGATCCGCTGCGCGGCGAGGGCAAGAAGCAGCTCAGCGCCCAGGCGCGCGCCTACGAGGCGGCCTTCGCCGAAGCCTCCACCCAGGACGAGAGCTTCGACTATGCCGAGGTCTGCCTGCAGCTCGCATTGGTCCTCGGATCGGTCGCGATCCTCGCGGTCAACCGCTGGATCCTCGCCTTTGCCGCCACGCTCGGCCTGATCGGCACGCTGCTGACGGCGAACGGCTTCCTGCTCCTCGTGCCGCTGAGCTAGCTCCGTTTCGCCATTTCGAGGTGGCGGCGGATCTGCGCGTCGCTCGGCGCGCCGCGCGCGGCCTGCTCGAGCAAAGCGAGGCCCTTGGCGCGATCCTCGCCGCTCTTGTAGAGCAGCCAGCCGAACGTGTCGGCGGTGGCGGGATTGGCCTTGTCGAGCTCCCACGCCTTGCGCGCGAGCGGCACGGCGCGGGCATAGTCCCCCTTCTCCGAATAGGCCCAGGCGAGGTTGTTGAGCACGGTCGCGTCGCGGTCGCCGATGCGCTTGCGCAGCCCCTCGTAGATCGGGATCGCGCCGTCCCACTTCTTCGCCTGCATGTAGGCGTTGGCGGCGAGCAGCTGGGCGGGCACGTTCTGCGGGTTCTGGGCGAGGAACAGCTCGAGGACGCGGGTCGCCCCGGCGGTGTCGCCGGAATTGCGCAGCGCCTCGATCAGCCGCATCGCGACCGGCTCGGTGAAGGCGATGTTGGCGGCGCGGCGATATTCGTCGGCGGCGGCGGCGTAATTGCCCTGGATGCCGAAGGCGTCGCCGACCAGCACGTGCGCGTCCGGCGCGCCGGGATAGGCCGCCTGCAGCCGCCGCGCCCGTTCCAGCGCCTCGGCGCCGAGGCCGCGGCTCAGCAGAGCGCGGACGAGCTGGATCTGCGGGCCTTCCTGGCCGGGATTGGCGTCCACGTCCTTGCGGAGCGCGGCGAGGCGCGCATCGTCGGCGACGCCGCCGAGCAGAGCGGGGCCGATCGGCCGGCGCGGCTGGGCGGCGCGGGCGAGATAGGAGGCCGCCGCCTCGGCATTGCCGACCTTGTCATAGGCCTGGCCGATCAGGGTCAGCACATAGGGGTCGGCGTCCGGCCCGTCGGCGAGCGGGCGCAGCGTGTCGATCGTCCCCGCGGCATTGCCCAGGCGCCACTGGGAGGCGCCGAGCAGGCGCCGCGCCTTGCGGTTGTGGGGCTGGGCGGCGACCAGCTTCTGGAGCCGGGCGATCGCCTGCTCCGAATTGCCGGTCTCGAGGTCGATGGCGCTCGCCAGCAGCATGCCGGCCGGCTGCTCGTCGAGCGCGCCGTTGGTCTTCTGGTAGAGCGTGCGGGCGAGCTCGAACTTCTTGGCCCGCGCCGCCAGCATCGACTGCAGATAATAAGCCACCGGCTGGTTGGGCTGGAGCGAGAGGATCTTGCGGGTCTCGGCCAGCATGTCCTTCATCCGGCCGAGATCGCCCAGCGTCGCCGCCCGCTCGACCCGCGTCGCAACGTGGTCGGGATCGATCTCCAGCGCCCGGTCGAACCAGGCCATGGCGGCGTTGAGGCCGTACTGGCTGCGGGTGAGCTCGCCGCGCAGCAGCAGCGCCTCGACGTTGCGCGGATCGAGCGCGACCGCGCGGTCGGCGGCGCCGATCGCCCCGGCCAGCTCACCGGCGGCGCGGCGGAAGCGGGCGACGTCGGTCCAGACGTCGCTGTCCTTCGGCCCCGCCTGCAGCGCCCGGTCGAAGGCGGCGGCGGCCTTGTCCTTGTCGCGCAGCAGCATCTGGGCGCGGCCGAGGATGCGGTTGGCGTAAGCGGCGTTGGCGGGCGCGGCCTTTTCCGCTTCCGCGGCGGCGCGCTCGGCCTGGTTCTGGAGGAGGAGGGCGTGCGCCATCAGGTGCGCCGTCTCCGCCTCGGCCGTGCCGAGATCGCGGGCGCGGCGGATCTCCGCCTCCGCCGCGACGCCGTCGCCGAGCTCCAGATAGGTGCGCGCCTGCGCGATCCGCACCTTCGCATCCTCGGGATTGGCCTTGATCGCGTTCAGGAACTCGACCCGCGCGGTGCGGGGCTGGCCCTGCTCCAGCGCGGCGAGGCCGCGTTCATAGGCGTCCCCGGCCAATCCCCCCGGGGCGTTGGAGCAGGCGGCGGCGCCGGCCAGGCAGGCGGCGGTGAGGAGAAGCTGGTGCATCTTCATGGCTGGAGCCCATATTGCTTGAGGAGGTCGTAGAGCGTCGGTCGGCTGATCCCGAGCAGCCGCGCGGCCGCCGAGATGTTGTTTTCGGCCCGGCTGAGCGCCTGGCGGATGGCGCGGCGGTCGGCCTCTTCGCGCGCCGCCTTGAGGTTGAGCGGCAGCGGCGCCTCGCCCGCGCCGTCGAGGTCGAGATCCTCGGCGGTGACCATCTTGCCGTCGGCCATGATCACCGCCCGCTTCATCCGGTTCTCGAGCTCGCGCACGTTGCCGGGCCAGTCGCGGGCGGCGAGGTGCGCGACCAGCTCCGGGGAGAAGCGCACGTCGTCGAGGCCGAAGCGGGCGGCGTAGCGGAGGCGGAAGGCGTCGAGCAGGGCGGGGATGTCCTC
>JBKBVA010000248.1:0-4109 GCA_046289665.1 Allosphingosinicella sp. | reverse complement strand
TTCGCCAGCGGCGCATAAGGTTCGACGATCACCGTCTCGACGTCGCCCGCCGCCCGTGCGGCGGCGGTGAAGCTGGCGATGGCGGGGAGGCCGAGCTCGGCGAGGCGCGCGAGCTGGCGGCCCGGATCGAAATCGGCGGCCTGGGCGCGGGCGTCGATCACCGGCGCGGATCCGGCGCGGCGGCGGCGCTCACAGCGCCCCCGGCGGCGGGAACAAGGCGACTTCGCGGGCGCCGAAGATGCTGGTTTCCGGCTCCGCCATCTCCGCCTCGACCGCGGCGCGGACCCCGGCGGCGGGCGCGAAGGCCTTCGCATAGGCGCCGCCCCGCTCCGCCATCCAGCCGGCGAGATCGGCGACGGTGAGGATGTGTGAGGGCGGGTCCACCCGCTCCCGGTCCCGCCCCAGCGCCTCGCGCAGCGCGCCCAGATAGACGAGGTCGATCGACATCAGTCCATGTGCCTCAGGCCGACGCGCATATAGTCCCAGCCGGTGACGAGGGTAAGCGCGGCCGCCGTCCACAAGGTGGCGAGGCCGACCTGATGGACCCATTGCATCTGCGGCACCGCGCCGGCGAGGATGAGGGCGCCGAGCGAGACGAGCTGGAAGGTCGTCTTCCACTTGGCGAGCCGGCTGACCGGCACCGAGACCTGGATGCCGGCGAGGAATTCCCGAAGGCCCGAGACGGCGATCTCGCGCAGCAGGATGATCAGCGCGGGGATGATGTGGAAGCTGTGGATCAGCGGCTCGCCGCTGTTGTTGCGGGTCGAGACCAGCATGACGATGACGGAGGCGACCATGATCTTGTCCGCGATCGGATCGAGGAAGACGCCGAGCCGCGACACCGTCTTCTGGGCGCGGGCGAGATAGCCGTCGAAATAATCGGTGATGCCGACCAGGCAGTAGAGCACGAAGGTGATGGCATAGTCCCACCAGCTCGGCTTCCAGAGCAGGAAGACCAGGATCGGCACCGCGAGGATGCGCGACAAGGTGAGGATGTTGGGCAAGGTCAGCATCGGTGGCTGTGGCTGTAGCCCGGATGCGGAGGAAATGGGAGGGGGCGACGCCACAGAGGGGGGATTGCCCCGCGCGCGCGGGTGCGCGATGAGGGCGCACCTTTTTTTCTCATCCCGCAAAGAGGAACCGAATGCGCGCGATCCTGGCCGCCCTGTTGCTTGCTTCCACGCCCCTTGCCGCCGCGCAGGCCGCCCGGCCGATCGCCTTCGCCGACCGTGCGCCGCAGGGCGGCGCATTGGTGGTGCCGCTGGGCAGCGCCGCCGATCTCGCCGCCTCGCCGCTCGACGCCCAGGCGCGGGCGGCGGTGGAGCGGGCGCTCGCGTCCGCGGAGTTCGATTACGAGGCGGGCAGCAGCCTCAAGCTGCGCGGCATCGGCGCATGGTCGCAGATCGTGCTGCTCGGCACCGGCGGGGAGCCGCTCGACGCCGCCGCCCTGCAGGACCTCGGCGGCCGCGCGGTGACCGAGGCGGATGCCGGCCCGGTCACGCTCGTCGCCACCCGCGTCGCCGGCCCGCTCGCGCAGATCGCGGTCGGCGCCGATCTCGGCGGCTACCGCTTCGACCGCTACAAGAGCGCCGATCCCGACAAGCCGAAGAAGGAGGACGCGCCGCTCACCATCGTCGCCGACGATCCGGCCGCGGCCCGCGCCGCCTATGCGCGCGAGGGGAAGGCTTTGGCCGAGGCGGTCGCCTTCACCCGCGATCTCATCACCGAGCCCGCCAACGTCGTCTATCCCGAGAGCTTCGTCGACCGCACCCGCGAGGCGTTCCGCGGCGTCGCCAACGTGTCGATCGAGGTGCTCGACGTCGCGGCGATGGAGAAGCTCGGCATGGGGTCGATCCTCTCCGTCGGCCAGGGCTCGGCGCGGCCGCCGCGGATGCTGATCGTCCACTATAAGGGCGCGGGCGGACAGCCGGTGGCGCTGGCGGGCAAGGGCATCACCTTCGATTCCGGCGGCATTTCGCTCAAGCCCGGCAACGGCATGTGGATGATGAAGGACGACATGTCGGGCGCGGCCGCCGTCATCGGCACCGCCCTGTCGCTGGCCAAGGCGCAGGCGCCGGTCAACGTCGTCGCCATCGCAGCGCTCGCCGAGAACATGCCGGGCCACGCCGCCAGCCGCCCCGGCGACGTGGTGCGCGCCCATAACGGCAAGACGATCGAGATCCTCAACACCGACGCGGAAGGGCGCCTCGTCCTCGCCGACGCGGTCTCCTATGCCGAGGCGCGCTTCAACCCGGCCGCGATCGTCGACGTCGCGACGCTGACCGGCGCGGTGGTCGGCGCGCTCGGCGACGAATATGCGGGGCTCCTGACCCGCAACGACGCGCTCGCCGCCCAGTTGCTCGCGGCGGGCGAGGAGACGGGCGAGGAATTGTGGCGCCTGCCGCTCCACGCCAATTACGCCAAGGACATGAAGTCCGACATCGCCGACATCAAGAATGTGGTGGAAGGCGGCGGCCCGGGCGCGGGGCTCGGCGGGCACTTCATCGGCTATTTCGTCGACTTGGCGCCCTGGGCGCATCTCGACATCGCCGGCACCGCCTGGCGCGGCGAGGCGCGGCCGACCGTGCCGAAGGGCGCGGCGGGCTTCGGCGTGCGGCTGCTCGACCGGTTCGTGCGCGATTTCCGCCCCGTTCCCGCCGACGCCGCGAAACGCTGAGGCTGGCCGGTCCCGCGCCGATGACCCCGTCGCTCAACCTGCTCGGCAAGCGCCGCTTCCTGCCGCTGTTCGTCACCCAGTTCCTCGGGGCGTTCAACGACAACCTGTTCAAGACGGCGATGGTGATCCTCGTCACCTATTACGTCTATAACGACCCGACCAAGGAAGCGACGTTCAACGCCATTGCGGGCGGCATCTTCATCCTGCCCTTCTTCCTGTTCTCGGCGCTCGCCGGCCAGCTCGCCGATTCGACCGACAAGGCGCGGATCGTGCGGATCGTGAAGACCGCCGAGATCGTCATCATGGTGTTCGGCGCGGCGGGGCTGCTGCTGAAGTCGATCCCGCTGATGCTGCTCGCTCTGTTCGCGATGGGGGTGCATTCGAGCTTCTTCGGGCCGATCAAATATGCGGTGCTGCCCCAGCATCTCAGGAAGGACGAGGTGCTCGGCGGCACCGGCCTCGTCGAGGCGGGGACCTACGGCGCGATCCTGCTCGGCACCATCGCGGGCGGCATCATCCCGCCCCACGTCGCGGCGGCGGGCGTGCTGATCGTGGCGGCGGTCGGCCGGGTGAGCGGCCATTTCGTGCCCCCCGCCCCGCCCGAGGCCGACGCGCCGCCGCTCAAGATGGACTGGCACATCGTGCGCGCCTCGATCGCTTTGGTCCGCGCGACCCTCCACATACCGCGCCTGTTCCTCGCCATCGCCTCGATCAGCTTCTTCTGGGCGATGGGCGCGATCCTCGCCGCGCAATTCCCGCCGCTCGTCAAGAACGTGCTCTACGCCAACGAGGAAGTGGCGACGCTCTTCCTCGCCATCTTCTCGGTCGGCGTCGGCGTCGGATCGGTGGTGATCAACCGGCTGCTGAAGGGCCGGGTGAGCGCCGTCTGGTCGCCCGCCGCGGCGATCGCGATGGGGCTGTTCATCTGCCACCTCTACTGGAACGTGATCAGCTGGCCGGTGGTGCCGGAGGACACGTTGATGGACCTCGACACCTTCGTGCGCATCTCCCAGGCCGAATGGGTGATGTTTGACCTGTTCGGCGTCGCCGTGTCGGGCGGCATGTTCGTCGTGCCGCTCTACGCCTTTCTGACGACGACGGTGCCCAAGAGCGAGACGGCGCGCACCGTCGCCGCCAACAATATCGTCAATTCGGGCGCGATGGTGCTGTCGGCGCTGATCCTCACAATGCTCGTCCAGGCCGGCGTGTCGGTGGCCGAGACGCTGCTGATGGTGGCGGCGGCGAGCCTCGGCGCGGCCTGGCTCGCCTGGCGGCTGCACAAGGCGTGCCAGGACGCGCATCTCTTCGCGCCGGACGCCTAGGATCAGGCGAGGAAGGTCCCGAAGAAGACGAGGCCGCCCGCCCAGGCGGTGAGGAACAGCTTCAGATCGTGCCCGAGGCCCGCCGCCGGCGCATCCTCCGCCTGCGGCGC
>JBKBVA010000247.1:0-4129 GCA_046289665.1 Allosphingosinicella sp. | reverse complement strand
CATGGGTGCCATCGGTCTCGGCGAGATCGGACGCAGCCGCGGCCGGTGCCGCCTCCCCGCCCCCTTCCTCCGGCGCGTCGTCGCCGTACCAGTCGAGCTGCGCTCCCCAGGCCAGCGCCTGGTCGAGCGCGCCGCGCAGGCGGACGAAGGCCGCGGGATCGGCATCGACGTCGATCGTCTTGAGGATGCGGCTGTAGGCGCGCTTCACCTCCCGGCGATCGTCGGTCGGATCGATGCCGAGGATCGCCCAGGGGCCGGAGCGCCTCACAGGAAGCGTTCGCCTTCGATCTCGTCCAGCGCCTTTGCCGTCTCGGTCCGCGCGGTCTCGACGGTCCGCGGGTCCTGGCTGTCGAGCGCATTCTCGAAGCGGGAGATGAGGCCGGCGACATAGGTCCGCATCTCGCCGAGATGGCCTTCGTAGCAGCGTTTGGCGCGTTCCAGCACGGCGCGGTTCGAATCCGCATCGCGCGGGTGGAACTTCAGCCGCGCCAGCTCCGCGCGCCTCTTCTCGAACGCCGCCTGGTCCTCCCGCTCGTCCTCGTCGGCGATGACCAGCTGCCGCGCCTCGCCCGTCTCCGGCACCGTCACGTCGACCTCGAGCAGCCCGCTCGCGTCGTAGCTGAAGCGCACCAGCACCTGCGCCATGCCCGCGCGCCGGGGCGGCACCGGGACGGTGACGCTGCCCAGCCGGACATTCTCCGCCACCAGCCGCGATTCGCCCTGGTAGATGCCGAACTCGACCTGCCGCTGCCCGTCGCGCACGGTCGAGAAGCCCTCCACCCGGCTCGCCGGGACCACCGTGTTGCGCTCGATGATCGGCGCGAACAGCCCGGTGCGGATGCCGCCGCCCGGCATCGGCTCGCTGCTCTCGACGCCGAGGGTGAAGGGGCAGACGTCGGTCAGCCGTATCTCCTTCAGCGCCGCATCCTTTTCCTTCAGCGCGCCCTGGATGGCGGCGCCGAGCGCCACCGCATGGTCGGGGTGCACGCGGGTGGCGGGGAAGCGGCCGAACATCCGCGTCGCCGCCCGCCGCACCGCCGGCATCCGGGTGGCGCCGCCGACCATCACGATCTCGCTCAGTTCCTCCACCTTGACGCCGCCGTCGCGCAGCGAGCGGATCACCGGCTCGCGCAGCCGCTCGAGCAAAGGCGCGCAGGCCTCCTCGAACGCCTCGGCGGAGACCGAAGTCTCGAACCGCTCGCCGCCCCAGACGAAGCCGAACACCGTCTCGCCCGCCTCGCTCAGCCGCCGGCGGGCGCGCTCGGCGGCGTCGCGCACCGCCTCGTCGAAGCGCGGGTCGGCCACCGCCTTCCAGTCGCGCCCCCCGATCCGGTCGAGCGCCATCTGCGCCAGCGCCGCGTTGAAATCCTCGCCGCCCAGCCGGTTGTCGCCGGCCGAGGAGCGCACCTCGATGATGCCCTCGAATATCTCGACGATCGACACGTCGAACGTGCCGCCGCCCAGGTCGAACACCAGGAAGGGCGATTCCTCGTCCATCTCGTGGATGCCGTAGGCGAGCGCGGCGGCGGTCGGCTCGTTGATCAGCCGCTCGACGGTGAGGCCGGCCAGCTCGCCCGCGCGCCGCGTCGCCTTGCGCTGCTTGTCGTTGAAATAGGCCGGCACGGTGATCACCGCCCGGTCCACCGTCTCGCCGGTAAACGCCTCGACATCGGCCTTGAGGCTGCGCAGCACGAAGGAGGACAGCTCCTCCGACGAATAATCGCGCCGCCCGAGCCGGTGCCGCACGGCGGTGCCGATGGTGCGCTTGAACAGGGTGCGCGCGGCCAGCGGCTCGGTCACCATCCGCTCGCGCGCCGCCATGCCGGTGAGGATCTCGCCGCTCTCGCTCAGCGCGACCGCCGACGGGGTGAGGAGGTCGCCGAGGCTGTTGGGGACGAGGAGCGGCGCGCCGTCCCTCCATATGGCGGCGGCGCTGTTGGTCGTGCCGAGGTCGATTCCTACGATCATCGCGCTTGTGTAATTGGCGCGCGGGCCGAGTCTAGCCGCCGATTATTTGCGCCAGCGTCACTGGCCGCCAGCCGTGCACGTCGGCGCCGACATCGTGCTGCCGCGGCATCGGCTTGAGGCGCCCGTGGCTGTGGCCGTGGAGGTTGAGCGCGCCCTTATGCTGCCCGTTCCACGAGCGGAAGGGATAGTGGCACAGGACGAGCCGCCGCCCCTCCGCCTCGATCTCGGCATAATCCTGCACGCTCGCCCAGCCCGCCGCCTCGCCGGTGGCCGGCGGGTCGTTGTTGCCGCGGACGAGGTGCTTGGCGCCGTGGAGCCGGGCGAGCAGGGCCGGCACGTCGGCCGCGCGGCGGGCGAAATCGCCGAGGTGCCAGACCTCGTCCTCCGGCCCCACCGTCTCGTTCCACCCGGCGACCAGCGCCGCGTCCATCTCCGCCACCGAGGCGAAGGGCCGCTTCCAGATGTTGATCGCGCGATGATCGGCGAAATGGCTGTCGCTGGTGAAGAAGAGCGCCATCCCCTCTGAACGCCCCCGCGCGGCGCCGGTGCCGTCTCAGAACGGGATGCGGAAGCGGATGAGGATGAGGATGCGCTTGCTGATCCGCCCGTCCGGCATGCCGGCGGCTTCCATGTCGGGGCCCACCGTCGCGCCTTCGCCGAGCATGAACTGGATCCGGTACGGCTCCCGCGGCGCGAACGCGGCGGCATTGTCCGGCGTTCCGGGGAGGAAATCCTCCGGCCGCTGGCCGCACACCACGATCTCGCCCGCGGCCAGGCCTTCGCGGCAGCTTCGCGGGCCGGCGCGGGGCGGCTTCGCCTCCAGCGCCCAGTCGCTCGGCAGCACCGCCGGGGGAGGCGCCGCCGCCGGATCGGCCGAAGCGGCCAGCAAGAGGATCGCCGTCACGTCCAGATCGTCCGCTCCCGCCGGGCCGATGTGCGGCGAGGCTAGCGCGGAATGCCCGCGCCCGCCAGCCTGCGCTCAGCCGAACCGGTAATGGTCGGCGAGCCGGTCGAGCGCGAAGGACAGGACCAGCTTGCCCGCCCGCGTCGGCCAGCCCAGCGCCTGCTCCGCGTCGCGCATCCCCTCGCCGGCGCAGATCACCCGCCAGGCGATGTCGCGGAGGCCCGGGCCCACCGCCGCCACCGCCGCGTCGAAGCGCCGCCGCGCCGCCATCTGCGCCAGCGTCGGGTTCGGCGCGTCGGGGGCGCCGCGCCGGTTGCGGTCGGGCGGCGGCGCGTCCCAGCACATCGTCACCCGCGGCGGCAGCTGCGCCCGCTCCCAGTCGGCGCGGAGCTGCTCGCCCGCCGCCAGTTGCCGGTCGCTGACATGGCCGCGGCTGTGCAGCCAGCCGAGCGGCGTCTCGGCGAGGTTCACCGTCACCGTCCGCGCCGCCGGGCGCCGCCCGCCGCGCCGCCGCTCCGTCCCGTCCTGCGGCAGCGGCCGCTCGGCGAGCAGCCGCCCCCGCCGCGGCGCCGCCGCCGTCTTCATCGCCTTGCCCACGCGCGTGCCTCCCACCGAATCACCTGCGAAAGCTATTGCCATCGCGGGCAGGTTGTAGGAAAGAGAAATAACCACAAGGGTTAGGAGGACCCATGATCACCCGCATCCGCGAGGTTCGCCGCGCGAAGAAGATGACACTCCAGGACGTGGCCGACCGCTGCGATCCGCCGACCACGCCGCAGACCATCGGTCGGCTCGAGACCGGCACCCGTACCGTCTCGGTGGGTTGGCTCAATCGCATCGCCGCCGCGCTCGGCGTGGAGGCGGGCGATCTCGTCCAGCTCCCCGACCGCGACGACGTGCCGGTCGCCGCGATCCTCGAGCAGGACGGCGCCCACGCGCCGCGGCGCACCGGCGTCGTCGTCTCGCCCAGCCCCGGCCCGGGCGCGGTCGCAGTGATGGTCGCCTCCGGCGTCGGCGACTATCGCGCCGGAGACGAGATCTGGTGCACCCGCCTGCCGCCCGAAGGGTTCCTCCAGGCGATGAACCGCGACGTGCTCGTCCCCCGCCCCGCCGGCCGCTTCCTGTTCGGCCGGCTGATCGGGCGCGAGGAAGGCAAGCTCCACGTCCTGCCGCTCGGTTCCGGGCAGCGCCAGCTCGTCGTCGCCGATCCGCCCTGGCTCGCCGTCGCCTTCCGCCTGATCCGCAAGCTGTAGCCCC
>JBKBVA010000246.1:0-4144 GCA_046289665.1 Allosphingosinicella sp. | reverse complement strand
GACGACGTCACCGAGATCACGAAGCTGCTCGCGCGGCTGGGCGTCGACGTCCACGTCGTCGCGCCGATGGGCGCGACCCTGACCAGCGCCGCGGTCGCCGAGTCGATGCTGGAGGCTGGCGCCTATTCGACCTACGGCTGGCACCCGCGAAGCACCGCCGCGGCGCTCGCCAACCTCGCCTGGTGGCGGGACAATGGCGAGGCGCTTCTCGCCCGGGTCGGCGCGATGAACCGGCTGTTCGTGCAGCGCCTGCGCGCGCTCGGCCTCGGGCCGGTCCAGGGTGAGGGCCCCGCGCTCGGGGTCGCGACCGGGAACGACGAGCAGGCGGAGACGATCAAGGCGAAATGCCTGGAGGCGGGCCTGATCGTCGCCGCCGAGGGCGACGTCGTCACCCTGTTCCCGCCGCTGGTCGTGGACGAAGCGACCGCGGTGGAGGGACTGGACATATTGGAGCGCTGCGCCGCGGCCTGAGCGGGCCGTCCGTCGGCGCGTCTCCCGCGTCAGCCCGGGTGGCCCGTCCGGGTCAGGAACCGCAATGCTCCCGCCGCTCCCGCCACGGCCGCGATGAAGAGGATGAAGCCGGGCAGCTCGGGCTCCCGTTCGTCCTCGACCGCGCGGGCGGCGTCGTTCGGCGGCGGAACGGGAACGAGAGCACCCCTGCGCGCGCGGCGCCGGGCCGGTGCCCGGGCCGCCGGCTCGCCGGAGGAGGCGAGGATCGGGAGCGCATGCGCATAATCCGGCTCCAGCGAGTGGCTGTGCCGGCCCGTCTTCCAGACGACACGATGGCCTTGCGGCACGGCCCGCCAGCCCCGGCCGTCGCGGATGAAATCGGTCTTGCAGCGGGCGCACCGGGCGAAGAAGTAGCCGCCATTATAGATTTCGCGGTCCAGCCCCCGATGGCCGGCCGCATGACAGAGGAGATTCATTGGGCTTTCCCTTCCGGACCGTGGGCCATGGCGAGCTCGCGCAGGCCCGGGTCGCCCGACTGCGAGGCGCGGTCGAGCGACCAGATTTCGACTTTCCGGCCGATGCCGACGAAGAGCGCGGCGCCGGCGATCCCGCTGCGCCGGCGGAGCGCCGGCGGAAGGACGAGGCGGCCGTCGCGGGAGACGGAGATACGCTCGGCGAAACCGAAGACGCGCCGGGCCCGGGGGTAGTGGACCTCCGGGTTCGTCGATTCCTCTTCGATCCGGCGCCGCTCGAGGTCTTGCAGCAGGGTCTGCAGATGCGCCGGCGGATAGGAGACCAGGCACGGATCGGTCTGGTGCGCGCCGACGATGACTTCCCCGGCCGCCCGGCCGCAGAGCGCGTCGCGGACGAAGCGCGGCAGCCGGATCGAACCCGCGGCGGTCACGGCGGCGACAGCGCTGCCGCCGAAGAGGATATGCGTCTCCACCTTGTCCTCCCCGCCGTCACGCCGCGCGCTGACGCTCGGAATCGGCCGTGCGCCGTCCCGCCGCCTCGGCCGCGAGCACGCTGTGGACCCGTCCGGAACGCGCGGCTTCGGCCATGCGCTCGAACAGGCTCGGCCGCGGCGGATCGCCGCATTCCCGGCCGGCGGGCGGGGCCTCGGCGGGCGGGGCCGCTTCGGCCTCGGCTTCGCGCGGTTCGGGCGCCGGTTCCGGCATCGGCGCGGTTTCGACGGCCGCGGCCTCGGCGACGGGCAGGCGGGAACGCGAACCCGCGCCGTCGATCCCGGCAGCGACGATCGAGACCCGGATCTGGCCGTGGAGCGACGGATCGTGGCTCGATCCCCAGATGATGTCGGCGTCGGTGTCGACGAGGTCGGTGATCTGCCGGGCGGCCTCGTCGACCTCCCACAGCAGCAGGTCGTCGCCTCCGACGATCGAGACGAGCAGGCCGCGGGCGCCGGCGATGTCGTCGTCGAGCAACGGGTCGCTGAGCGCCTGCACCGCCGCCCGGCGGGCCCGGTCCTCGCCGGCGGCCTCGCCCGTGCCGATCCTGGCCCGGCCGGTATTCGCCAGGACGGCGCGGACGTCGGCGAAATCGAGATTGATCAGCCCGGGCAGGACCATCAGGTCGGAGAGGCTGCGCACGCCGCGATAGAGGATGTGGTCGGCCAGCGCGAAGGCGCGCTTCAGCGTCGTCGTCGGCGAGATGAGGCGGAAGAGATTCTGGTTGGGGACGATGATGAGGCTGTCGACATGGAGGGCCAGCGCCTCGATCCCATGATCGGCGGCGCGGGACCGGCGGGTTCCCTCGAAGGCGAAGGGCCTGGTCACCACCGCGGCCGTCAGCATCCCCATCGACCGGGCGATCTCGGCGATGACGGGCGCGGCGCCGGTTCCTGTCCCGCCGCCCATGCCGGCGGCGATGAAGCACATGTCGGAGCCGCGAAGGCAGCGCTCGATGTCCCGCCGCGATTCCAGCGCCGCCTTCTCGCCGATCTCCGGCTGGGAGCCCGCGCCGAGTCCCTCCGTCGTGCCGCGGCCGAGCTGGAGGATGTGCGGGACGGCGGAGCATCTGAGCGCCTGGGCGTCCGTGTTCGCGGCGACGAGCTCGACGCCGTGGAGGCCCCTCTCGACCATGAGCGAGAGGGCGTTGTTGCCGGCGCCGCCGACGCCGACGACGGTGATACGGGGAGTGACGGGAAGCGACTGGAGAGCGACAGTTGACATGGCGGTTTCCTGCGCGACTCCATGCATAGGGATCGCGGCCCGCTGGAAATAGGTTGCCGAAAGATGGGCGCGCCACTTCCGCGACTACGGCGGCGTTTCTACCGTAGGAACAAAATCCGGATCGCCACTGCGCCGTAATTTGGAAAACGGGGCGCCGCACGGACGCGATTTCATCCTCCGCCCCCATGCAGGCGGCTACGGTATTTCCCCCACGGTGTTCCTGCGCGCCCGGATTGAACAGCTTTATCCAGCGGTTTCAAGTAGATGAGGTCGTCGCGGCCGGTTGGGGCGTTTCTGTTCCAGCCCAGCCGGTCGCGACAAGACCTTCCGAGAGCAAAGGGGTAAATCCATGAACAACTTCGTCCGCCGCGGCGCTGCCGCCGCAATCCTCGCCGCCGCCTTCGCCGCCCCGCCGGCCTTCGCGGCCGACGAGGGCTCCTCCCTCCAGGTGAACGCGACCGTCACCGCCAATTGCAGCGTCTCGACCTCGGCCGTCGCGTTCGGCGACGTCGACGTCACTTCGGGCCAGGCCGTCCCGGGGACCGGAAGCGTCAGCGTCACCTGCACCAACGGCACCGCCTGGACCGCGGCGGCCGACGCCGGCGCCGGCTCGGGCGCCGACCTCGCCACCCGCAAGCTGGCCAACGGCGCCAATCTGCTGAACTACAGCCTGTTCACCGATTCCGCGCGGACCCAGCTCTGGGGCGACGGAATCGAGGGCGCCACCGCCCTGTTCAGCGACACCGGCACCGGCACCGCCCAGACCAAGACGGTCTACGGTCTCGTCGCGGGAGGACAGACCGGAGCTCCGGCCGGCGAATATGCCGACACGGTCCAGGTCACCGTCTCCTACTGAGCCGGGGGATGAGGACCACGACAGTGCTGGAGGGCAGCCGCCGCACGGCGGCTGCCCTTCTCCTTGCCGGCCTTGTTTTGGCCGCAAGCCCCGCCGCCGCCGGCGCCCTGCGGATCAATCCCGTCACCGTCGCGGTCATGCCCGACGAAGGCGCGGCCGAGCTCCGGCTCCACAATGAGGACAAGAGACCGGCCGCGGTGCGGGTGACGGCGCTGCGCTGGACCCAGGCCGACGGCCGGGACCGCACCGAACCGACCCGCGATCTCGTCGTGTCGCCGCCGATCTTTACCGTCGCGCCGGGGGCGCAGCAGCTCATTCGCATCGGCTTTCGCAACCGCGTGCCCGGTGCGGCCTACCGGCTGATCGTCGAGGAGATTCCGGGCCCGAAGGCTCCGGGCACCGGCATCAGCGTCACCCTGAAGCTCGATCTTCCGCTCCACGTCATCGCCGGCCGCGACGCGGCCCCGTCGCTGAGCTGGGCCGCGCGGCGAGGGCCGGACGGCGCGCTCCTCGTCGAGGGCCGCAACAGCGGCGACCGTCACGCCCAGATCCTGGCCATCGAGGCGCGCGACGCATCGGGGCGCGTGGTCGGCCGCGCCGGGGCGATGGGCGTGGTCCTGCCGGCGAGCAGCCGTACCTGGTCGCTGGG
>JBKBVA010000245.1:0-4173 GCA_046289665.1 Allosphingosinicella sp. | reverse complement strand
GAGGCACGGTGTCCTTCACCCCACGAGATCCCGGCCTTCGCCGGGATGACGGACCTGCATGGTGCTCTTCACCCGACGAGATCCCGGCCTTCGCCGGGATGACGGGCCCGCCCGAGCCGTCTGTACTCGCCCGCCGCGCGGCGCTACCGCTGGGGGATGAACGCTCAGCCCATCACCATCCGCGCGGTCGAGGACAGCGCCGACAAGGCCGCCTTCGTCGAGCTCGCCTACCGCCTCAACAAGGACGATCCCAATTGGGTGCCGCCGCTCAGGACCGAGGTGCACGGGCTGATCGACGCGCGCACCAACCCCTGGTTCGAGCATGCCGAAGCGCGGCTGTTCCTCGCCGAGCGGGGCGGGCAGGTCGTCGGGCGGATCTCCGCGCAGGTCGACGAACTCGTCCAGGTGCATATGGGCCAGGGGACCGGCCAGTGGGGCATGTTCGAGGCCGCGGACGCGGAGGTCGCCGCCGCCCTCCTCCACCGCGCCGAAAGCTGGCTGCGCGGGCGCGACATGACGCGCTCGATGGGGCCGTTCAGCCTCTCCATCTGGGACGAGCCGGGCCTGCTCGTCAAAGGCCACGACCATCCGCCGATGGTGATGATGGGCCACAACAAGGCGGCGTACCAAAGCTGGATCGAGGCCGAAGGCTATGAGAAAGCCAAGGACCTCTACACCTACGATCTCGACGTCACCACCACCTTCCCGCCCCTCGTCGCGCGCATCGTCGCGATGGGCGAGAAGAACGGGCGCATCCGCATCCGCACCGTCGACAAGAAGCATTTCGAGCAGGAGGCCGCCTTGCTGCTCGGCATCCTCAACGACGCCTGGTCGGACAATTGGGGCTTCATCCCGCTGACCGAGAGCGAGATCGCCTATGCCGGCAAGAAGCTGAAGCCGATCGTGTTCGAGGAGCTGATCCGGGTGGCGGAGCTGGACGGCGAGCCGGTCGCCTTCATGATGACCCTGCCCGACCTCAACCTGCTCACCCGCGACCTCGACGGGCGATTGTTCCCGTTCGGCTGGGCGAAATTGCTGTGGCGGCTGCGGGCGAAGAAGTTCCGCGCCGGGCGGGTGCCGCTGATGGGCGTCGTCAAGAAGCTGCAGGGCAGCCGCATGGCGAGCCAGCTCGCCTTCATGCTGATCGAGGAGATACGCCGCGCGGGCACGTCCAAATACGGCATGACGCGGGGCGAGATCGGCTGGATTCTCGAGGATAACGGCCCGATGATCTCGATCGCCGACGCGATCGGCAGCGACGTCAACCGCGTCTACCGCATCTACGAAAAGCCGCTCTAGGAGCGCCTAGAGCTCGATCCGGTGGTGACGGCGCCGGGCGTGGCGCGCCGCGCGGCGGCGGTGGCGGCGCAGCGCCATCCAGCCGCCGAGCACGGCGAGCGGCACCAGCAGCAGCGGCGCGACCAGGATCAGCAACTCGGCGAGCATCGGCCGGCACCTCCCGGCCCGGCGCATAGCACGATCGGGGCGGCGGCGCACCGGAATGCGCGCCGCAACCCTTCCCGCCGCGCCTCGTTGACCTGCGGCACCGGCCCCGAGGAGAGACCATGACCCGCACCGCCCCCTTCATCGCCCTCGCCGCGGCGGGCCTCGCGCTCGCCAGCTGTGGCGGGGAGAGCCCGAACGAAAACGCCGCCGAGGCGCTCGAGGAAGCCGCGGAGCAATCGACCCCGGCCGCCGCCGACGTGCTCGAGAATGCCGCCGACGGGCTGCGCGAGGGCGATCCCGACGCGCCCGCCTCGGTCGACGCGGCGATGCAGGCCGCCGGCAACGCCCAGGCCGAAGCGGTCCGCCCGCCCACCGCGCAAAAGGCCCCGCCCCAGCAGCAGGCGAGGCCGCACGGGAAGGGCGATCCCGTGCCACCGACCAAGGTGGACGCGGACGCCGCCGCGGGCGGGGAGGACCATTCGGGGCACGAGGGGCAGTAGAAGCGGGCGGCGCCCAACCCGTCGCCCCGCCGGAGGCCGGGGCCTCGGCGGGTGAAGAGCGCCGGGCCTTTCACCCCACGAGATCCCGGCCTTCGCCGGGATGACGGGAGGGAGGGAGCCGAAGAGGCGGCGGAGCGGGCGGCTCGCCAACCCGTCGCCCCGGCGGAGGCCGGGGCCTCGGCGGGTGAAGAGCGCCGCGCCTTTCACCCCGCGAGATCCCGGCCTTCGCCGGGATGACGGGAGGGGGACGGGCGCCCCGCCCCTCCCCTGCTAGCGCACCCGGGCCAGGGCCGCGGCCGGGTTGATGACCTTGAGGGCGCGTTCGCCTTCGGTGGTGGCGGTGTCTTCGATGATCGCGCGCAGCTCGGCCGTTTTCAGGTCCGGCTTCACCGCGAGCAGCTTGGCCGCGAGGTTGGTGACGTAGGGCGCGGCGAGCGAGGTGCCCGAGATGTTGATCGGCATCCCGCCCGGCACGCGGCTCGGCACTTCGAAGCCGTTGGCGTAGACGTCGATCGACTTGCCGTAGCTGGTGAAGGCGGCGGGCTGCAGCGAGACGTCGATCGCGCCGACCGTGATCACGTTGGGCAGGTTGATGCCGGCCGGGAAGCTGCGGACGAAATCGACGTCCTCATCCTCGTTGCCGGCGCCGGCGACGAACAGGATGTCGGGCGCCGAGGCGAAGGAGTCCTCCAGCGCCTTGCTGACCGTGTCGAAGATCGCCTTCGCCCGCGCCTTGCGCTTTTCGGGGTCGGGCTCGACGCTGGCGAGGCTGCCGGCGATCTGCGGTTCGGTGATCCGCCAGCTCATGTTGACGACGCGCACGCCGTTCGCCTTGTAATAAGCGACGTTGTCGCGGACCCACTGGGCGAGCGCCTCGCCGACCTTCTCGTCCATCGGATCGGGGACGGCCTCGATCTTGTAGTCGAAGCGGCTGTGCATCACCCGCGCCGCCGGATTGCCCTCGACCGAGGTGAAGCCGGTGGCGGTGCCGTGGAGGTAGAGGCCGACCCGCGCCATCTGGAGCTGGAACGGCATGACTTCGGCGGGCTTCAGGCTCCCGATCGTCCGCCGCATCGCGTCCGCCTCCGGGCTGTCGACGGCGGCCTGAAGGTCGAGCGAGCCTTTGACCAGCTTCAGCTTCTCGCCGATCCCCTCGAGGTCGGCGGCCCGCATCGGGCGGAGCGAGCCGGTCGAGGCCTTCCAGTCGGTGTCGAAGGCGATGCCGTGGACGTCGTCGACGAAGCCGTTGCCGTCGTCGTCCCTGCCGTTCTTCGTCTCCTTCGCGTTGGTCCACATCCGGCCGGCGAAGACCTCCGGATCGAGCCCGCCGTCCCAGACCGCGACCGTCACCGGCTGCTTCACCTCCTCGGGCGTCAGCGTGACGAGGCGCCGGGTCCACAAATCCTCCTTCTGGGTGGCCTCCGCCTGGACGCGCCGGTCGACGACGGCGAAGATCACGTCCTTGAGCGGGATCGTCTCGGTCAGCGTGGTGCGGGCGCCGACCAGGCCCGCGCCCATGCCGAAGGGCACCTTCATGCCCTGCGCCTCGGCATTGGCGTCGAGGCTGCCCTGGAGGCTGCCGATCAGCAGGTCGCGGCTGATCAGCTGGAACTGGCCGCGCGTCGCCTGGAGCGCGTCCTGCGCCACCGCCCAGTCGAGCGCCGCCACCGATTTCTCGAACTCGGCTTTGAACGCGTCGCGGAAGCCCGGGCTGTCCTCGCCGACCGCGAGCGCGGCGCGGGCATAAGCGTCGCTCAGCAGGCCGGTGGTGGCGCGCGCCGCCGGCTTGTCCTCGAGCGCGCGGATCTCGCCGGACAGGCGCAGCACGTCCTCGAACCGGTTCTCGGCCATGGCGATCTGCATCAGCACCGACCGCATCTGCTTGGCGGTCGTCTTGTCCTGGATGTCGTAGTCGCGCAGCATCGACTCGGCATGGGCGCGGACGGCGTTGCGGATGGCGTCGAGCTCGGGTCCGCCCTCGACGACGAGCAGGCTCGGCTTCTTCGGCAAGGCGACGGTGAGCGCCGGAATGTCGGACGCGCTGGCGATGACCTTCTTGTCCTGCGCGGCGGCCGGACTGGCGGCGATGAGCGCAAGTGCGAGCGCGGTGGTAAGCTGGAATTTCATCTGGTCCCTCCCCTTGGAATAACAACAGACTAGCGGCCGGGGCGGGCGAGACAAGAGTGGGCGCTGTGCAGCGCTTGCGCGGTTTCGGCGGCGGGCTGGC